>DLRL01000085.1:1743-12369 GCA_002501085.1 Gemmatimonadales bacterium UBA7889 | reverse complement strand
GGTAACTTGGACTCTGTGACAAGCGGGGACATCATGCGCCAACTTAAAGAGCTTAATCAACAAGGACAAACAATTGTCTTGGTAACTCATGAGAGAGACATTGCAGGATATGCGAAACGGCAGGTGCATCTCAACGACGGCATGATTGAGAAAGACTTCTTGAATGACCCAGTGGAGACGATGGTATGACAAGGAGAACCCTAACACTGGCTTTGGCCGGTATGGTTGCCGTTGTTACTGCGGCATGTAGCAACAATGATAAGTCGGTAGATGAAGGATCATCGCTCATGACTGTAGAAGTCACTCGTGGTGATTTGTCTATCCGCGCGGAAGCTACCGGTACGGTTGAGCCGATTCGCACGGTAGAAGTCAAATCCAAGGCTTCGGGTGAAATCTTGCGTCTGCACGCGGATGTTGGGGATCAGGTTGGGCCGGGCTCGCTCCTAGCCGATATCGATCCACGCGACGTTCAGAACAGATTCAACCAGACTGAAGCTGATCTCGCTGTCGCTCAGGCTAGACTAGAGATTTCTGAAGCTCAGCTCGAGCGGTCAGATCAACTTCTAGGGGCTGCGGTGATCACGCCACAGGAACATGAGAGTTCCCGCCTTGAGTTCGCGAACTCGCAGGCAAGTCTTGTGAAGGCTGAGACCAACCACGACCTCGCTATACTTCAACTGAACGACGTTCGTATCCGAGCTCCAGCTGCCGGGACCATCATCCAAAAAAGTGTCGAAGAGGGTGTGGTTATCCAATCAGCTTCGCAGAACGTATCAGGTGGCACGGCGCTGTTCATGATGGCGAATCTAAAGGAGATGCAGGTCAGGACGTTGGTGGATGAGACTGATATGGGCCAGTTAGCCTCCGGCCTAGAGGCCATCGTGAGCGTTGAAGCATTCCCGGATGAGTCGTTCCGGGGTGTGGTTGACAAAATAGAGCCTCAGGCGACTGTGGTTCAGAATGTGACGATGTTTCCGGTGATTGTGAGTTTGGACAATAGTTCAGGGCTCTTGAAGCCGGGGATGAATGCAGAGGTTGAGGTGCTGATAGACGAGGCATTGGATGTGATATTGGTTCCAAATAATGCAATTGTACAAACCTCTGACGTCGGTCCGGCAGCTATGGCCTTAGGTCTCAACATCGACGATATGGATCTGACGCAGTTCATGCGGGGAGGTCGTGGTGGCAGCCGAGGCGGACAGGGCTTTACTGGAGGTCGTGGCCAGGGTGGCGAGCCTCAATCTGAAGGTGCTGAGGCTGCAAGCGGAGAGGGTGATAGCCCTCCGGGAGATGGTCAGGATGATCAAGGTAGCATTATGGCTCAGCTTCAGGAGCTTCGTGCGCAAGTCGAGAGTGGAGAGATTAGTCAGGAGTCGATGCGTGCTGAAATGCAACGCCTGGGTGGTGGCCGGGGTGAACGTGCTGCCCGGCGGGGGGGTGGGGCAGAAGTTACAAGAGCATCGGCTCGTGATACGCGACCTGCAGTTGTATTCGTGATGGGTGCGGATAGCATACCAGAACCAAGACTTGTCCAAATGGGTCTCAATGACTGGGATCACACACAGGTGGTGACCGGAGTCCAAGAAGGGGATGTGCTCGTTGTCGTGGGAGCTGCTCAACTCATGGCCCAACAGCAGGAATTTCAGGACCGAATGATGAGTCGAATGGGCGGAAATCTCTTCGGTGGGGGGATGGGAGGGGGAGGAAGTAGAGGCTTCCGAGGCCGGACACCAGAGTAGGAGAAAGACTAATGCAGATGATCTTTGAAATTGTTAAGGTGGCCATGAGCGCTATCAGCACAAACGTTCTGCGTTCTGTGTTGACGACACTTGGTATCGTGATCGGTGTTGGGGCAGTGATTACGATGGTCTCATTAGGAGAGGGTGCTCAAGTACAGGTTGAACAACAGATCAACAACATGGGCACCTCTGTCCTTACCATCCGGCCCGGTCAGGAATTCAGTCATGGAGTGTCTCGAGGCGATACTCAGATGTCGATTGAGGATGCTGAAGCGCTGAGAAATGAGACCCGTGGGTTCCTCAAGATCTCTCCTGAGCTTCAGTCACGGATGCAGGTTACATACCTCCGCTGGAATTCGAACAATCAGGTCATGGGTGTTTGGCCTGATTATTTCGATATGTATGATCATGGACTAATTGCAGGCCGCTATTTCACCGAAGGGGAAGTCCGCGGACGTAGGCGAGTAGCGGTACTCGGTTATACGATTCCAGAGCAGCTTGGTGAGATTCCTGCGGACTCTTCCCAGTACTCGATCGCAGCGGAGCTCCTCGTCGGAAAGACCATCCAGGTACGTGGTATCCCGTTTGAGGTAATTGGTGTGCTTGAAGAGAAGGGTGATGCGATGTGGCTTCGCCCTGATGACCAAATCTTTATTCCTCAGTCGACTGCCCAGTATCGTGTGATGGGTGGCCGCGATAGGCTTGGCTCGATTTACGCTTCCACAGAAACGCCCGAGGAAATGAATCAGGCGATTGCCGAGATCGACCGAATTATGCGGAGAGAGCATCGTATCCTACCAGGCGAGGATGCAGACTTCAGCATACGCAACTCCACGGATCTACTGGAAACCTTCAACGCGACAGCTCAGACTTTCACCTTATTATTGGCTGGGATCGCAGGAATCAGTCTTCTTGTCGGTGGCATCGGTATCATGAATATCATGCTTGTATCTGTAACTGAGCGAACCCGTGAGATAGGGGTTCGTAAGGCCCTTGGAGCTACCCGTGGGGCGATCATGACACAGTTTGTTGTTGAAGCCTCGACTCTCTGCGTGTTGGGAGGGCTCCTGGGAGTCGGAATGGGTTACGCAGCCGCAGAGATGACAACGCGCATTGCTGGTTTGGACACAGTGGTGTCTCCGCAGATAGTGGCTATCTCGCTGGCTATCAGTGCCTTCATAGGACTCTTCTTTGGCATCTGGCCTGCTCGTAGGGCGGCGATTCTCGACCCTATTGATGCACTTCGGTACGAATAAGAACTTTCCTATTAGTGGGTTAGCTGCTTGAGCGGTTCTTAGCTCCAATAAAGCATTGAGACACCCCGTATCCAGACTAGGCGAGCACCTTCGTCGTTCTCGTCACCATCCTGTCTCCCGTATCAATCATCTAAGATGAGGAAAGCACGCCCCTATGACTGACCAAGATGGCTTGCACGGAGCAACACATCTCGAATGCACCGGTACCGGAGAAAAAGTTGAGAGCGAAAAGCTTATTGGACTTTCGGCAGCTGGCAAACCGTTCTTCGCTCGATATGATCTGGATCTTATCAGTCCAAGCTTTACCCGAGAGTCCGTGGCGTGTCGTAGCGCAGATCTCTGGCGTTATCAGGAAGTTCTCCCCGTTCGAAATAGGAGTTCCCAGATTCGTCTCGGGGAGGGGTGGACCCCACTTATCGATGCGCACCGAACTGCTGCTCGGATGGGTATTCGACGTGTCTGGGTGAAAGACGAAGGCCAAAATCCGACGGGTAGCTTCAAGGACCGAGGTCTCTGTCTTGCGGTATCACGTGCGCTCGAACTAGGAGCAGAGGAGGTTGCAATACCATCTGCTGGCAACGCGGGTAGTGCAGCAGCAGCTTACGCCGCGGCCGCTGGGCTCCGGGCACATGTTGTCGTCCCGACCGACACACCAGCCGCCATCCTTGAAGAGATCTCTGCTTTGGGTGCGGATCTTCAACTTTTGGATGGCCTTATCAGTGACTGCGGTCTCGTGGTACGACAGGGGGTAGAAGAGAATGGATGGTTTGATCTTTCTACCCTGAAAGAGCCTTATAGAGTTGAGGGCAAGAAAACCATGGGGTATGAGCTCTGTGAGCAATTAGGATGGCGGTTGCCCGATGCGATTGTGTATCCCACGGGAGGAGGTACGGGTTTAATTGGAATGTGGAAGGCCTTCGATGAGATGGAGCAACTTGGATGGATTGGCAGCGAGCGTCCGAAAATGTTCACTGTTCAGGCTGCTGGCTGCGCTCCGATGGTGCGTGCTTGGGAAGCAGGCCACGATGCAGCTGAAGTGTGGAGTGGAGCTTCTACATACGCATCAGGGCTTCGGGTTCCAGGAGCAGTCGGCGACTTCCTAATCTTACGAGCCTTAAGGGAGTCTGGGGGTGGAGCCGTGGCTGTTCCCGACCACTTGATGGCTGAGTGGGTGGAGAAGCTAGGTGTCGACACAGGAATTTTTGCTGCTCCGGAGGGTGGTGCGACGGCTGCTGCGCTCCCTATCCTTTTGGATAAGGGCATGATAAATGAGGATGAAGAGATCCTCCTCTTCAATACAGGCAGTGGGCTCAAATATGTAGGAATGAAGCCATTGGATTAGACTTGGTCCGCTAGTAGGAACTCTGATGTTAACATTATTCTGGTTAGTATTCTGGGCTGGGCTTACCGTCCTAGCAGTTACTGCTGGGGTTAGTCTGCGGATGCGGTTGCGCGATCGGGTCGGAAAGAGCGTGCCAATTGTTAATGATGCGGCTGTAGAAGAAATTCTCGCGACTGGTGCGCTTATTACGGATGAGGATTCTCCCCTTGATATCGAGCAAATCGATGACGAGGAGCATAAGTTCTGGTCTCAGACGTGGGATGAACCCGACGAATGGTGAGTTCACATCGAAGGTGCTTACTCAATCAGTGTCTCGTCATAAAGCGATAATAAGCTCCGGGCAGCGGCACCAATCTACCATTCAGTGGAAGTTGATCCTCAGGATTACTACGCCGGACAAGTAAGGCCCGATTTAGGTTTACGCTCACTCCGAGGGCATGATCGCCCACGGGACAAGACCTGTTATTGCACGATGGGTCTGCATCAAAAGGAAAACTCCAATCAATACCGATTGGAATGATCGCATTGAGGGCAAGCCCCAGGCGTTCTGCTGGAGGCTTTGCCCCAACGACCCACAGGCCTGCACCTATAAAAGGGTGTATGGGTTTGTACCAGCCAGCGTCTAGGTCATTCGAGAGGAAGTACCGCTTAATCACCAACGAGGTGCTGATTTCCTTAAAAGACCACGTTCCAACCGTTAGCTCCAAGCTCTGGTTGCCGTTAAGGAACCCCTCCAGTACCACGCCGACCTTACTTACCCCACCGACGGTCAAACCAATACGTAGACCATCTTGAGCCGAACTCAGCTTTGGTGAAACGCCAGCCAGCACCACGAAAAACACCAAAATCAGAGACCCGCCGGGGAGAAGTCTTGTGGCATATCCCTGCGAATGCGAGGACTTCATTGCTTACGTTTCTTCCAAGTTGATCTGGCCTGTACTTGGGTTAATTACCCCAGGTAAGCCCAAGTCCGAGCAAGAAGGTGCGCCCAGGTCCCGGCTCATAGAATCTTTTCCCGAAGGCGTTAACAATCACCGAGCTATTGTACCACGCATCCAGCATGTTTTGGACTGCCACAAATGGTGAAGCCTTCAAGCTACCCAAAACCAGATTCTCGACTCCGAGTCGGACATCTGCTACGAAGAATGACTCCGAACTGAACTGCCCACCATTGTCTACGGGTATATCAGCCTGGAAGAGACCTCTCAGAGCCAGATAAAATTCATCTAGATCCACCTGAAACAGCCCATCAACCCGATGTGGCGCTAGCCCGGGGATTTTGTTGCCAGAATAGTCAGCGTCATCAGTGATAAACTCCTTGAAACTACCGTTCACACGAGTGTATGCGATTCGGGTGGAAGCGTTCTCACCGAGACGCGTATCTAGCGAAGCTTCCCATCCTCGATAGAGCGACCGCCCCGCATTTTGGTAGTACGTAAGTCCGGGATTCGATGGTACTTCAAATGGAACCAGTTCACCTGTGAGTTTTGTTTGGAACAACGCAAGCTCGAATGTCCCTTGATCCCCAACTCCACCTCTGATGCCGCCTTCGATCGTGAAACCCTTCTGAGGCTCAAGGTCCGGGTTGAATCCCCCCGCACCACTGGGGCGGTTGACGATTTCTGTCGTAGTCGGCGTTTCAAACGATCCTGCTATTGAGGCAAATGCTTCCAGGTCATTTCCGGCATTGATCAGCAAGCCAACTGATGGGCTCAGGGCATCCATGACTCGTTCGCCAGAATCATCTGGATTTTCAGCACTAATGAAGCGGTCCGTAGCAGAAAAGCTGAGCCGATCATAACGGAGTCCTGCCAGCAGCGAGGGCCCTGAATCAAGATCGAGCCTTCCCTGCATGAAAAGACCGGTACCTTGAACGCGTTCCAGCTGCTCGAGAAGAAGGTTGCCCCTCTCACCTTTGCTGTTCTTCCAGTTGAAGCGCTCATCACTCTGAAATTCGAGTTCGAATCCTGCCCCGATCCCGAATCTGCCACTTGAGATCTCAGTTTGATCTTGAAACAGTGCTCGCATCCCACCTGCTTTACGGTCGAGATCGACGACTTTACCTGGAATCGGATTATCGAGTTCTCGTTTGATCACCCATGAGGAAATCTCCGCTTCACCCCCACCGAGCGGTCCGGTCCAAGTCGCTCCAGCTTGGCCCTGTTTTACATCTTTGTTAGTGCGACTAATGACATTAAAACGGTATGCCTGCCGATTCCCCTCATCCAGTAGTGACTGAGAGAGAGATCCAGGGTTTTTTGCATCGAGAAGGACGCCATTAGCTACGATTCTCAACCGGCCAGCACCAGCCGGCAGGGTCAGTGATGCATTAACAACTGATCGTTTGCCACCAGCATAAATGCTACCATCATCAGCAATGGGATCTCTCCGGAATCCGTCATAACTGAGTCGTGAAAAGCCGATACGGTAGCCGGTGTCACCAGATTGGCCTGAGACAACGCCTTGTAGGGTGAGTAGCCCGTGAGAACCAGATGTACTCCGAAATGAAAGCAGCGCGGGTTCGTTAGCCGGGTCTAGGGAACGGAAGTGCAGGACACCTCCAGCGGCGTTGCCATAGAGTGCGGAGGACGGTCCTCTCAACGCTTCAATTCGACCCAGACCAGCAAGATCCAGATGATCAAGTGTGGCCTGGCCATCAGGAAGGGTTGCCGGGATTCCATCAACTAGTACGCGAACGCCCCGTACCCCGAACTGTGCTCTTGAGCCAAAACCTCGGACCGAAAGGCGCTCTCCCATCGCTAGGTTGAAACGATTGTGGATCTGCACCCCAGGCATTGCTCGAAGTGCGTCCTCCAGGAAGGCGCCAGCAGTTGCTCGGGTCAACTCAGAACCAGTGACAACCGAGACAGAATGAGGAGTTCCTGTTCCTACAGCGCTTCTGAGAACCCTAACTAGCACTGGATCTATAGTGACGGTGGAATCAGGATCCTGTGCTCCGGCCGGAGCCGTGAGCAAGAGTGTCGAAGTGAAGATGATCGAGAGAACACTAGGTGTTCGTAACACCATGCGCCTGCCTCTTTTCCTATAGTATTCGAAATAACGAGGGCTAAAGCACTACCTTATGGAACCCATATGTTACTCTCTTTGGGCTCTTTGTGAACCTATCGTGGGGTGCCCTCCTAACTCAACCAAAGCTAGCTTGCCCGAATGACTCTATCAGATTTTTCGGGTGATGCTGCTCCTGAGGTGTTTAGACAGCGTAGAGAGTTGATCCGCTCTCTACTGAACGGTGGTGTCATGTTACTGCCGTCTGCACCGACGCTTTACCGGTCACGGGACACACAACACCGGTACCGTCCCGACAACGAGCTTTATTACTCGACCGGAGTTACTGAACCGGGTGCGCTGGCACTAATTCGTGGGAATAAGGATCCTCATTTCGTGCTCTTTGTGACTGGCCCCAACGAGAGCACTGAACTTTGGACTGGCCCAATGATTGGAACAGAGATCGCCAAAGATCAGTTTGGAGCCGATGAATGTTACATGATGAGTGAGTTGCCTGACTTACTTCCTGGTCTAATCGAGGGAGCAGACTGTATCCATTACCGTGCTCGAGTGAACGATGGGCTTGAGCTTTATGTGAAGCAGGCTCTCGAAGATGCCCGCTCAAAAGGGGCGCGGCACGGATCTGGACCGAGAGCCATGGTGGACCCTGGAGGAATTCTTGACGAACTACGCCTAAAGAAAGAGGATTACGAAATTGAGTGGCTTAGGATGGCAGCTCAGGTAACTATCGCAGGACACCGTGCAGGTGCTGCCATCATCTCCCCAGGGGTTGGTGAGTGGACTGTTGAGGCTACGGTTGAGCAGGCGTTTCGAAGTTCTGCCGGGAGTACGGTGGCATTTCCAACGATTGTCGGATCCGGGAGTAATGGATGTGTTCTGCACTATACAGCAAACGACAAGATCATTGATCAAGACGATCTCGTACTCGTAGATGCTGGAGCTGAAGTTGGATTCTACAACGGGGATGTGACTCGCACGTATCCAGCTAATGGGCATTTTACACCTGCCCAAAGAGATGTGTATGAGATAGTTCTGGCTTCTTTTGAGTCCGCTATTGATAAGGTAAGACCAGGTGAGCCCGTTACTGCACTGCACGATGCCGTTACTAGGGTGATTGTGGAGGGATTAAGAGACTTGAGGGTGCTAAGGGGATCGGTTGACGGGTTACTTGAGAAAAAAGCATACCAACCCTACTACCCACACCAAACGTCCCATTGGCTAGGGCTCGATGTCCATGATCCTGGGGACTATGCCAGCGCTGGAACTGCGCGCGTGCTTGAGCCTGGTATGGTATTCACTATCGAGCCAGGTCTCTATTTTCGTCCTGCGATAGCCGAAAGCCTAGCTGAAAACTTATCAGGAATAGCCATAAGGATTGAGGATGATGTACTGGTTACCGAAGATGGTTGCGAAGTCCTCAGTTGTGGGTTGCCGACGAGTGTAGCGGAGATTGAGGAATTGGTGGGGCTATCCAGATGACAGATTCAGGACCAGACCGCCAAGCTCTCTTGCTTGAAAAGCTTCTTGAGCCTGGACCAATGGTTGCGGTTGAACTTCGTCCTCCTCGCTCTAACCTTCAGGCTGGGGAAGGTATGGAGGCCTGGATCGATCTTCATCACTCGCTAAATCGTCTCACTTCTGAAGAACTTTTCGTCTTCTTGACCGACAACGCGGTAGGTGCAGCAGAGGAAGAGAATCTCGCTCATGTGTCAGCGAACTTAGGTGACGAGGCGGATCTTCGTCGCATTGTCCCAATCCTCACAACGAAACACTTACTAGAGTACTGTCTCATGTTCGCATCGCGCGCGATCTCGGGGGGATTCGATGCGCTAACTGTTCTTGGTGGAGATCAGTCTGTAGGAACTAAGCGGTGTGTGCCGCACGGGAGAGACTTACGGGAGCTCATAAGGATGCGTCTGCCTGAGCTTGTCCTTGGAGGGTGGGTAAATCCACATCGGGACGCTATAGAGCAGGTGAATTTCGTCAACGCACCTGATGCTCACTCTAATTTCGCCCTAACACAGATTGTCTCACATCACTCGCTAGCTGAGGTTGAGCGTTTTCTGAGTATCATAGACGCAAGGCTCATGCCTATTGTCTTCGGTGTTTTCTTCTACCGCAGTGCGAATCCCTCGACCTTAGAGGAATTAAGCAACTTCTTTCCTGTTCCAGTGGAAGAATTGACTCGTGATTTTCAAGCTGGAGCTACGGCCGAGGAGATTTGCGCGGAATCGATCAGAGAACTTCGTCGTATTGGTGCAGAGAAGGTGTACGTGAGTAACCTGGGTAACAGAGGAGCAGCCCGACGTTTGCGTCGGATTCTCGAACTAGTTTAGCAGTTGCACCTCACTATACTCGGAAAAGAGAAGCGTTAGGCGTTTGTGCTCACCCCAGCTTCCTCGAGGACTCTCAGCGCTACGTCAACCCGACGACTGGGTGCGCTCAAATGAAATCCCTGTACCAGCGGGCGGACGGCATCAATCATCTCTGCTGCAATCTCTACACCCTCATTCAATGCCTCTTCATCACCAGAGATCTGAGCTTTCCGCATCCGATCCACAATTTTCTCAGGCACTGTACCCCCGGGTACTTCATTTGCGAGAAATTCTGCATTTCTCAGATTGAGGAATGGCCAAATCCCTGCAACCACTGGAATCTTCCATTCGTGAATCTTGTCGAGGAATCTTTCCAAGCTTTCAGGATCGAAGATGGGCTGGGTCACCACAAAGCTTGCACCGGCTTCCACCTTATAACGGAACCGAGTGACCTCACGCTCGAGATCTAAGGCACCAGGGTTGGCCACCACTCCTTGGACGAACTTGGTCGGGTCTCCTATTGAGTTTCCAGCTGGGTCGATGCCTTGGTTAAGCCCGGTTACCACGTTGGTAAGCCCAATTGAATCAATGTCGAATACTTCCGTCATATCTGGATATGGTCCATGAACCGACGGATCACCGCTCACGACGAGTAGATTGCGGATTCCAACAGCTGCGGCTCCCAGCAGGTCAGAGATCATCCCGAGCATGTTGCGGTCGCGGCACGTGTAGTGCACGATCGCTTCGATCCCGACTTCCTGCTCGACGATTACTGCCGCAGAGAGTGCTCCCATCCGGCTTCGAGAGCGAGGACCATCAACGATAGCCAGAGAATCAACACCAGCGTCTTTCAGTTCATGGGCGGGTCCAACTATCGCGTTTCGATCCCAGCCGCGTGGTGGCAAGACTTCGATCGACACAACAGGTTCTCCTCGAGAGAGTTTCCG
>DLRL01000085.1:0-1341 GCA_002501085.1 Gemmatimonadales bacterium UBA7889 | reverse complement strand
GTAACCCTGACTGTGACAGGCCTAGGTTGATCTGACCTGACAGAATCTCGTATCTGTTTTATGTGGTCGGGTGTCGTGCCACAGCACCCGCCGACGAATCGAACCCCGGCGTCGACCATACGACGCGCATATTGTGCCATGTACTCAGGAGTTGCCATGTAGATCTTCCGGTCTCGCACGGTCCGTGGAAGGCCTGCGTTGGGTTGAGCCGAAAGAGGTACAGTTGTCGTGTCAGCCATGTCCTCTATTGCGTCCAGCATTACTGCGGGTCCAACTGAGCAATTCAAGCCTATGACATCCACACCAATACTCGTGAGTTCTTGAGCGATTTGCGAAGCTGTATGACCGTATGCCGTTTTCCCATTTTGCCCTAGTGTCATTTGGGCAATAACTGGTAGGTCGCCTAATTTACGGATTGCTGTGAATGCACAGTCGATCTCATTCAGATCAGCGAAAGTTTCTAGGATGAGACCATCAACACCTCCAGCGAGTAGTCCGTTGACCTGACGTTCGAAAAAGGCTGTCGCCTCCGCACATGCAGTTGGTCCCCATGGTTCAATACGAATTCCGAGAGGGCCAATCGCGCCCACGACTGCTACTCGTCCTGCACCTGCGTCACGTGCCAAGTGAGCTGCTTTCTCGTTGATTTCTTCGGTCCGATCTCCGAGGCCATGGGAGGAAAGTTTTACAGGGTTCGCCCCGAAAGTATTCGTCTCTATGATCTCTGATCCGGCAGAGACGTACTCTTGATGAATGCGTCTAACGATCTCGGGATTACTAAGATTGAGTTCGTCAAAGCAGATATTGACGAATACACCTCGCGTATAGAGAACCGATCCCATTGCACCATCGAAGATATGAACAAGTCCGTCCTCGATCATCGATTTCATCGCTGTTCGTCCGGATCGTAGCCTAAGTTGGGTGCCAGCCAACGTTCTGCTTCCTCAATTGACCAATCCTTCCGTCGAGCATAATCCTCTATTTGGTCTCGTCCGATTCTACCAACACCGAAATACTTGGCTGACGGGTGTGCTAAATACCAACCGCTCACTGAAGCTGCAGGGGTCATCGCATAGCTTTCAGTGAGTTGGACGCCCAGTGTGCCCTCAGCGTCCAGGAGTTCAAAGATGGTCCCCTTCTCGGTGTGGTCGGGACAGGCCGGGTAACCGGGTGCCGGACGAATACCAAGGTATGACTCGCTGATTAGCTCCTTGTTAGTGAATGTTTCGCTGCTAGCGTATCCCCAAATATTCGTACGCACCCGTTTGTGCATCAGTTCTGCGAGTGCCTCAGCTAGCCTATCAGCTACTGCCTTGGTAAGAATCGCTGTGTAATCATCAT
>DLRL01000002.1 GCA_002501085.1 Gemmatimonadales bacterium UBA7889 | reverse complement strand
CCTTTCAGATTCATCAGAGGGATGACCAACGCCATCGTCTCTAATGAGCCGCATCCGAAACGCACGAGTGATTTAGGGACTATGAGAGGAGGACGCAAGGATAAGTCCGGTAAACAAGTGTGTTTTTTACAATGACGTCCTAACTCCCTGTTACATATAGGGTTACTAGTGCCGTCAAATGTTTCTTTGATGTCTATTCGGGTCGACTAGTAAACATATGATTTCATCGACATAACTGCTTGAGTGACAAGCATTTTTGATTTTGAGATTTGCTAATTTTAGTTCACTACACACGGCACAGTGAGTGTAGCAAGAATAGATTTTTTTGTTGTGTTAACTACATGAATTTACAAAGAAAATACCTGATTAAAGCTCTCTATCATACATTTTCTTACCTCAGCCATACAAACGGGAGCCTGTAACTCCTGCTCAAGCGAACTGACTCCGCGATCACGGATCCCACACGGAACAATAGTCTCGAAGAAATCAAGTTTAGTTGAAACATTGAGTGCGATACCGTGAGATGTAATCCAACCAGAGGATACCCGAACCCCGATAGCTCCAAGTTTGCCAAGTTCTGTAAAGACACCTGTTCCACTCGGATCTCGATTTGCCCGAATCCCGAATGAACACGCGACTTGAATCAACACACTCTCAAGGTCCCGTAGGTACTGATGTAGGTCTTTTCTATCTGGCTTAAGATCCATGATGGGATAGACCACGAGTTGTCCCGGACCGTGATATGTTACGTCACCTCCCCTCCCGACCTCGAAAAGCTTAATTCCTCTCTCCGCGAGTTCGCTCTTATTAAGCAATACATGAGCATGATCAGAGCTCGAGCCGAGTGTAATGACGTGCGGATGTTCAAGAAGCAAGATCGTGTCAGATATAGTTGCTTTTCGCCTCTCGCGAACGAGGTGAGCCTGTAACTCTAACGCCTCTGAGTACTCTATAATGCCGAGCTCGCGAACTACAAAAGACCTGCGTGGGGAGTTCATGCGTCTTCGGGAAAGCTCTCCAGCATCTCCTTAAGAGCTGAAAGAAATCTGGCGGCATCCGCCCCATCAACTATCCGGTGATCGTAGCCAAGAGAGAAAAGCGATCGCTTTCGAATGGCTACAACGTCCGTATCAGTTTGCTGGTCCGTCACCACGGCCACACGCTTCTCGATAGAACCTATTCCTAAAATCGCAGAGGTTCCCTTAGGAATTACCGGTAACCCAACCACCGTCCCTAGGACGCCCGGATTCGTGATCGTAAACGTGGCTCCCTGAATCTCGTCCGGCATGAGTTTCCGTGCCCTCGCACGTCGTGCTAAATCCACGATCTTGTTCCCAATGCCGATGAGACCAAGATGATCCGCATCATGGACTACGGGAACGATGAGGCCCGGATCCAAATCTACTGCCATACCTAGATTCACATTCCCTCTGTAGATGATGTTATTCCCCGATACAACTGAATTCACCATAGGGAAGTCTCGGAGTACGCGTGATACGGACCACGCTACGAAAGCCGTATAGCTCACTCGAGCACTTTGTGCCTCCCACCGACTGCGACTTAAGGTTCGAATCCGATCGATTACTGAAAAATCAATCTCGATAAAAGAATGCACATGAGGAGCTATGCGTTTTGCGACCACCATATGCTCTGCAGTGAGCCGCCGCATCTTATCCATGCCTTCAACCTGATCGGCTGGTCGCACCGGATACTCTGGATGTTGTACTTCTTTGTAGAAGGAATCCCACAAACTTGATGGCTCTGATTGAATCGGGATGCCGTCTCTAGCGCGCACCTCAGAAATTGTGGAGGGATCTCCCCCCGTGGCACCAGGGGATTCCATAAACGCCACGATGTCCTGCTTGGTGACCCTTCCTGCATGCCCACTGCCTACGATGTTGGCCAGATCAATCCCATGTTCCGCTGCGATCTTGCGCACGACCGGGGTAGAGCGTGTCCGTAACCGCTCTTCCGCACTCTGGCTCACATCTAAGGTCTGAGTCGCTACCGGAGATGGTTCTACTACATCTGGCAGCTCTGTTATTTTCTTAGGCCCACTCGGCAAATCTGGTTCTAAAGCTTTGTCCGGTGTTGTATCGACTAACTCTATCCCTTCTGGATCAATCAAAGCCAGAACCGTACCTACCTCGACCGTCTCTCCCTCTTCAACCACTACCTCAACCAGCATGCCAGCCGAAGGTGCCGGGATCTCCGCATCCACTTTATCAGTGGAAATCTCCAAGATTGGCTCATCACGCTCGACTGTATCACCAACCTGCTTGAGCCACTTAGAGACAGTCCCTTCAGCGATCGACTCACCCATCTGAGGCATAGGAACTTCTATGCGAGCCACGCTAGGTTACTCCAGTATCGAGGGGATGTAAGCGAAACTTCGCGGCATGCTCAGTACGCAGCAAGATATCTCCCAGCCGTGACAATATCCTCAACTTGTGGCAGGAAATAATCTTCCAAAGAGCCAGCATATGGAACAGGAGAATCGATTGCAGTTACTCTGAGAATCGGTGCATCAAGCCACTCAAATGCTCTCTCGTTCAAGCGAATTGCAATCTCGCCCGCTATCCCACCCGTGCGTGTATCCTCGTGCACGATAAGAACCCTTCCAGTGCGCTTCAAACTCTCCACAATCGCGTCTTCATCAAGAGGTAAAAGTGTTCTAAGATCTATGATTTCTACCCCTACACCATCGTCTTGCTCAAGCTTTTTTGCAGCCTCGACAGACTTGTGGACCATTGCCCCATATGTGACAAGGGTAAGATCAGAACCCTCCCTGACAGTGCGAGCTTTACCAAGCGGTACAATGTAATCTTCATCCGGCAGGACTTCCCTAAGAGTAGGCGCGCGGTATAAAGCTTTGTGTTCTTCAAAGATGACCGGGTTATCATCTCGAATCGCCGCTTTTATGAGACCCTTAGCGTCGTAGGCGGTACTCGGATAGACGATTTTGAACCCCGGCGTGTGGAAGAATGCCATCTCCACATTTTGAGAATGGAAAGGTCCTCCTCTGTTACCCCCGCCGACAGGCCCCCTTACCACGATCGGCATGGGGCCAGCACCCCTGTATAGCGAGGTAGCGATATAGTTTGTGAGTACATCATATGCGGGTGAGATGAAGTCCATGAACTGCATCTCTACAACAGGTCGCAAACCCATGTGAGCAGCTCCAGCTGCGGCCCCAGTGAACCCGCCCTCTGCAATGGGTGTGTCTATTACACGTAGATCTCCAAAATAATCAAGAAAACCACGAGTAACCTTAAAGGCACCTCCATAGACGCCGATATCCTCTCCCATTAAGAAGACGCTATCATCCCGAACCATCTCCTCAAACAACCCCTCACTGACCGCTTCCAGCAGGGTGACGGGCTCCCCACGTGCTGTCTTCTTGAGGTGTTCGGGAGTAGGATGGTTCATGTATCTAGCTCACTACTATCTCTTCTATAAGGCCCATCCGTCCGTGTCCATGGGTGCTGGGTTATAGTATCTGTGTAAACACCTTTCCCGGCCTCCTGACCATCCGGAGCTGGTTCGCCCGTCGCCTGCTCTGCCGCCAACCTGCACTCCTCTTCTGCGCGTATGCTGATCTTCTGTAAGACTGATTCTGCTGCCCAACTTTCTTCTAAGATCCTGCGCTCGAACAAATCAATGGGATCACGATCTACCCATATGGCAAGTTCATCCGGATCGACATAATCCTGAGGATCATGCTTTGCATAACCAAGGCGTCTGTAATACCTCAGCTCCACCATCTGAGTGCCCTTTCCTGCTCTTGCGCGCTTCGCTGCTCCGCTCACGGCTTCATATACCGCCATGACATCAGTCCCATCCACAGACTCTGAACCGATCCCATACCCAGCTGCTTTCTCAGTAAAACTCCGGACCCGGGTATTTTTACCTGTGGCTGTTGAAAACGCCCACTGATTAGCTTCAACCATCAAAATCAATGGACAACGCTGAACCGCGGAAAAATTGAGACCTTCATGCCAAGCACCCGTTGACGATGCATCATCGCCGCAAAAGACCATGCCGACTCGGGATTCACCTCTAACCTTAAAAGACAGTGTAATTCCAGCCATGACCTCTAACATGGTTCCGAGTGGTGAGACCGGACCCATGATTCCCTTCTGAAAATCAACCCAATGGATGTTGGTCTCTTTACCCTCCGTTGGACCAGTCGCCCGCCCCATATACTGACGAAAGAAGTCAACTAATTCCCCACCGAATAGAAATAAGGCTCCAGCAGCTCGTACCGTCGGCGCGACAAAGTCACCCGTCCCGTCTGTTTGACGATTGAGTGCAAAAGCAGCGCCGACGGCACCAGCTTCCTGTCCGATTGATCGGTAAATTTCTCCGGTCACATGGTCCTGCTTTTGTAACATCTCTAGCCGTTCTTCAGCTGCTCGCGTGAGTATGAGCGAATGGTACAGTCCAAGGAGCTGAGTCTGATCAAGTCCAGCTATTAGAGAATCAGACATCGGCCGTACAGATAGCACAGCAGATCTCACTAGGGAGGCTGTTAGCGCCTCCGAATACCACTGAGGGTTCCTTAGTTACCCGAATTACCCGGGTCTTCAGTCGTACCTGCCGTAGCACCTTCTGTGGGTTCCTCGCCGAGACCTGGAACCACTGAGACAGGAGCGGGCGCCGCGGAAGGAGCCTCGACCTGGATCACGGACTCGGGTTGTCTGGCACGTGAGGACATCACCGATAGTACAAGCGCTAGGACCAAGAATATAGTGCCCGAGATCCATGTAGCTCTGGTCAAAACCGTAGTTGCTTGTCGCCCTCCTAATACCCCTTCAGTCATCGCAGCGCCGCCGCCGACCGCGGCTAGACCGCCGCCTTTTCCAGACTGAAGAAGGATTACGACTGACATAAATATGCCGTCGACTACCAAGACAGCTAGCAAGAATGTATACATCTTCCTTGTATTCCCTTATTCCCCGCCGGAGTGACCCGCTAAACGTCGGAGAGCACCCAAGGGGTGTCAACGGCAGCTTCATCCAGCCGCACGGGTAATCTCGCCAAACGATTGAGGATTGAGGCTGGCACCACCAATAAGGACTCCGTTTACATCCTGCAGTGCAAGGAGTTCTCTTGCGTTGCTTGGTTGGACTGAGCCTCCATAAAGAATCTCCGTCCGAGCTGCAGTCGTCGCACCGATGGCCTGCTCCAGTCGATTCCGAAGTATCCCGTGGGCTCCTGCCGCATCCATGGGCGTTGCTGTCTTTCCTGTACCAATCGCCCAAACTGGTTCATACGCGATTAGAAAACGGGTTTCAGGATCAGAGATCGAGGTTAAGGCCAAATCAAGCTGGCTCAAGATTACTTCATTGACTCGACCCGCTTCGCGCTCTTCAAGTGTCTCTCCAACACAAATCACTGGTATAAGATCCTGCCGAAGAGCGGCGGCAACCTTGAGTGCAATTTGTTGATCTGTTTCACCGAACAATTGCCTCCTTTCAGAGTGTCCCACAAGAGCGTAGCTGGCACCTACAGTAGCTGCCATCGCCGCAGAAACCTCACCGGTGAACGCTCCCTGATCCTTCCAGTGAATATTTTGGATACCAAGATGGACTCTTGGATCTCTGTCCTCACAGTTATAAGCAGCTAAAAGAGAGATAGCTGGAGGAAAAATCAGGATCTCGTTATTAGCCATCATTTCATCAATTTTAAAAGCACTGAAAAAGGTACGAGCCTCTTCCGGAGTCATGTGCATTTTCCAGTTTCCTGCGATGACCGCCATGTCTAGCCCTTGTCACTCAAGGAATGAACACCGGGTAGCGTCTTTCCTGCCAAGAAAGCCAACGAGGCACCACCCCCACTCGAGACATGAGTGAGCCGAGAAGTCACCCCCGAAAGGTCAGCTGCCCTCGCAGAATCCCCACCCCCTACTACAACCAAAGCCCCCCTATCACAGACATCCGCAACGGAATGGGCGAGACCTATGGTCCCGATACCGAATGGTGGGGTCTCAAAAACTCCCATAGGTCCGTTCCACAAGATTGTCTGGGCACCATCAATCACGTTCCTAAAAGTAGTAGCGGTTTCCGGCCCAATATCTAATACCATGTCGTCGTGCCTAACCGCAGTAGATGCTACGACTCGATGGGGTGCACCTTCCCGGAGTTCCTTAGCTACTATGCAGTCTACAGGCAAAAGCAACTTGTCTCCGCTCTCCTGGAGAAGGTCTCGCGCAACTGGAACACAATCATCTTCGACAAGTGATGCTCCAGTGGACAGCCCCATGGCCTGGAAAAAAGTGTTTGCCATCGCACCACCGATAAGTAATCGGTCCACACGCTGAAGTAAGGAAGAAATTATGTCGATCTTTCCGGATATCTTTGCACCACCAAGGATTCCCACAAACGGATGTTTGGGTTCACTCATCGCTCTTCCAAGAAAGTGAAGCTCTCGGGCCATTAGCAACCCTGCCATCGCCTCTCCACCCTTTGCTCTCATGGCATCCGCTAACCCTGCCGTCGAAGCGTGAGCCCGGTGTGCAGTTCCAAAAGCGTCATTCACGAATAGCTCCCCCAGTTCCGCCCAAGATTCCGCTAGATCCGAGGCGTTATCCATCTCGCCAGAGAGAAATCGCGTGTTTTCAAGCATCACAAGATCAGCGGATAGAGGTTGCCCTCTTCCTGTAGGGTCGGCTACGAACTCGACATCCGATGACAAAAGCTCGGCAAGACGTTCAGCAACGGGTTCTAGCGAGTACACACGACTTGGACGCGCATTCGGACGCCCTAAGTGAGAAAGTAGGATGACACGGGCACCCGCCTCGCGGAGGAAATTTAGTGTTGGAAGTGACGCGACAAGGCGATGGTCATCAGCAATCTCGCCATCTTGTATAGGGACATTGAGATCAGCTCGTACGAGAATCGTCCGACCTGAAATCTGCCCGTGATCGAGATCCCGAAGCCTCTTCTTGTCGCACATGGACTCCCTTAGTCCCTCGCTGAGGCAGGGAGTCGCTCTCCTACAAAACTTACAAGGTCAATGACACGATTTGAGTAACCCCACTCGTTGTCATACCAAGCCAGAACCTTGACCATGCGACCATCCATAACTGCAGTTGAAAGCGAGTCAACTATTGAACTGTGTGGGTTCCCGGTGTAGTCGATGGACACAAGTGGCTCATCGGATACACTCAAGATCCCCTTGAGCGACCCAGAAGCAGCTTCTCGGAAGGCTGCATTAATTTCCTCTTCAGTCGTGGTTTGATCGACTTCAGCAACAAGATCAACGAGCGACACATCTGCAGTTGGAACCCGAATCGACATTCCGTCGATGTGTCCTGCAACCTCAGGAAGCACTAGGCCTGTGGCTTTTGCTGCTCCTGTGGTCGTTGGAATCATCGAGAGTGCAGCCGCACGAGCTCTTCTGAGATCCTTATGCGGAAGATCAAGGATGCTTTGATCATTTGTATACGCGTGAATCGTGGTCATCAATCCGTGTCGAAACCCAACCGTCTCCACCAGAACCTTGACCACTGGTGCCAGACAGTTTGTCGTGCAACTCGCATTAGATATCACATCGTGTTCATCAGGGTCGTACTTATCCTGATTGACCCCGAGCACTACCGTAAGATCTTCATTCTTACCAGGGGCGGAGATAATCACCTTACGAGCACCAGCTGCGAGATGCTTCTCGGCCCCCTTCCGATCACGAAACATCCCTGTTGACTCAATTACGATATCGACTTCCAGTTCTGACCAAGGCAGTGCACTGGGGTCCCTTTCACTCAGAACTCGGATATTGTCTCCGTCCAGAACCAACCCATCATCCGAAACCTTAACGTCCCCCATGTAAGTCCCGTGAACCGAATCGTATTTCATGAGATGGGCGAGCGTTTTAGCATCTGTCAGATCGTTCACAGCGACAAAGTCTATGTCACTGCGGTCAGCCTGTTTGGCACTACGTAAAATATTACGTCCGATCCGTCCGAATCCGTTAATGGCAACGCGGATTGGCATAGTGTGTCAGCTCCTAATTTTAAGAATGGAAATTGACCAGAGCAGGAAGATAACCCCTGCATTAATTGAAAAGGGCACTGAAGAACACATCGGTCTAGCTCACGATATTGGCTAGACCGAGACCACAACATTTAATCGACCAAACTCTTCTCCATCGCTGCCCGCATAGCTTCAACTGGGGCGGGTATCCCCCACCATCTTTCGAATGATGCAGCCCCTTGCCGAACTAGCATTTCAGCTCCGTCAGTGGCCTGAATATCCATCGCCTCTGCTGCTCGAACAAAAGGTGTGACATGCCTTCCGTATACAAGATCCATCGCTGCCCCAACACAACCCAAACGCTCTAAATCCACTGGTGAGGCATCATTTTCCTCAAGTCCGAGACAAGTAGCATTAATAACCAGGTCGAAATCTTCTCCTTCAATTTCCTCCAGGACTGGGATGACCCGTGTCCTCTCTCCTCCAATGCGTCGTGACATCGACCGAGCCCGCTCGGGGGTACGATTGAAAATCACGATCTCATCAGCCCCTTCATCAATCAGACCTAATAGAGAGGCTCTCGCAGCTCCTCCTCCTCCTAAGAGGAGAACTCTGATTCCAGAGGGCGCGCTGCCGATGAAGAAGCTCAATGCACTTCTAAAGCCATCTACATCAGTGTTATCCCCGTGGATCCGGCCCTTTTCATCTCCCCAAAAAGTGTTGCAGGCACCCGTTTGCACGACTGATTCGCTCGCGATCTCAACGATTGCTGCAGCCTTCTCCTTATGAGGGAGCGTAATGTTACCCCCACCTCCAGAACGAGCGATGCTAACCATGAAACCCTGAAGGTCTTCTTCCCTGCATTGCAGAGCGACATAGACCCCATCCACTCCCGCGGCTTCAAATGCCCTATTCTGAATTTCGGGTGACCGAGAGTGTAGGATGGGGTCACCAAGGAGCGTTAGTAACCGAGTCTTCGCCGTGAAATTCATTTACAGCCTGAAGGGCCAATTTTCTGCAGAACCTTGTTGACCAAGTCTTGAATCAAATCAAATGTCTCTAAGTATTCCTGTTCTGTTCCTCCAACCGGATCAGGCACTGATTCCGATATTCCTCCACCTTCCCGCGTATCCGCAAACGAAGTAATTAATGAAGAGATTTCACCAGCACCAAGCTCGGTGACACTCATGAAGTGGGAGGGAGACATCACTAGGACTAAGTCTGCCCAAATCGCAACCTCTTTAGTCAAGAATGTGGCACGATGTCTCGTGAGGTCGAGGCTATGCGCTTCCGCAGCCCTTAATGCCCCACTCGAAGCACCACCGCCATCAAATGCCGCAATACCGGCTGAGCGGACTTCAACACTATTCCAGCCCCGCTGTTCTATTTCATTCTGAGCGATAACCTCAGCCATTGGGCTCCGACACGTGTTACCAGTGCATACAAATAGCAACCGAAAGGGTTGCTCGACCTTAGATCGCTTTTCCATGTAACTCCGGTATGACCTCACCCAGGTTCGAAATCTGAACCCTGCCTTCTCGTAAAACTTTCGGTGGGTTCACTGTGCAATCCACAATTGTAGACGGTTCAGAAATCGGCAGCGTACCCGTATCAATTAACATGATGCCGTTTCCATTGAGACGACTAATCACTTTGACGACCTGTTCAGCAGATGTTGCAGGTAGTTCACCGGGATAGTTCACACTTGTGGAAGTGAGAGGGGTGCCCAATTTCTTCAACATCCGCTGAACAATTGGACTAGAGCTCACGCGCACCGCAACTTTGTCACTCTCGCTGCGGATTCCGGGCGGGAAGATACTTCGGGGGTCGTGGAGGACCAAGGTTAATGCTCCTGGCCAAAAGGCCGATCCGAGGAGGCGCGCCTCATCATTCCAAGCCAACCCAGCAACCTCTTCAGTTGTGGGAGTAAGTATGATCAGTGGCTTTTCCCGTGATCTATGCTTGAGTGCCTGAACACGAGCCACCCCCTTTGTGGTCGGCAGAGACCCAAAGCCATACACCGTCTCTGTGGGATACGCGATTACACCTTCTCCCTGGACATGCGCAACCACCAGATCAAGGTCCACCTCGGAATCACTGAGCAAATCGATGTTTAAGGCTTTGTCAGACATCACCACACTGTAGACGTAGGATTGCTTGGGCAATCATGAGGTCTGCAGGTCGAGTCACCTTGATGTTTGTACCCCCATCATCGACCATTTGCAGACAAGCGCCGAAAGACTCGAGCAGCACAGCATCGTCTGTTCCAACTTCTCCATTCTCGTACGCTTGCAGAAGGAGATCGGCAGGAAAAACTTGAGGTGTATGAGCATGCCAAAGAACGTTTCGGTCTGCTGTTTCCAACACCTGAAACTCTTCGTCAACACGCTTGATTGTGTCGATAACAGGACATCCGGACACTGCACACACACCAGCGTTTGCCAGATCAATACATTCTCCGACTATAGCACTCGTCACCAGAGGGCGAGCGGCATCATGGATGGCGATCACGTCTAGGTTCGTAGGGAGTGCACTCACAGCATTCCTGACCGATTCAGTCCGATTGACTCCTCCTTTAACTAATTTGATACGGTCATCCAGTCTTCTGATCCAGTCAGTTATTTCGTCGACATCCTGGGGGGCAAGAGACACCACAACTGAGACAACACGATCGTCTCTAAGAAATGGACGCAACGCATGTACCAAAAGAGGTTCGCCATCAAGTTCCAAGAATGGCTTACGAGTGCCCCCCATTCGGGTTCCTGATCCCGCCGCAGGCACCACAACACCCACATGGGGCGATGCTTCCCCATGATCCTGGGGTGCACTCACTGACTAGCGGCCGATGTCTCAGACTCAGGCTTCGGCCGCACTCCCGGTGAGGTTCTGGATACCGAATCAAACCTTGTATAAGCTTTTTGGAAGTAGAGTTCTATTAGACCTGTTGGACCATTTCTCTGTTTACCAATGATCAACTCTGTCTTCCCTTGTAGCTCGTCTCGCTTTTCCGGGGGGGCATAGTATTCAGGGCGGTACAAGAACATCACCGTATCAGCGTCCTGCTCTATAGAACCTGAATCTCTGAGATCTGAAAGCATCGGTCGCTTGTCGGTTCGCGCTTCAGGCCCGCGAGAAAGCTGGGACAGAGCGACAACTGGAACATTAAGTTCCCGAGCAAGTGCCTTTAAGCCTCTGGAGATTTGACTTACTTCCTGAACACGACTTTCAGAACGTTGTGTACCACTCATTAGCTGCATGTAATCGATGACTAGTAGCCCCAAATCCTTGTCATCCGCACGAAGTTCTGATTGGAGGCGACGGGCTTTGGCTCGAATCTCCAGCACATTGGCACCAGGTTGATCATCAATCCACAGAGGAGCTGTGTTAAGGTACCCAGCTGCTTTTGCAAGACGCTCGTGCTCCGATTGAGATAGACGCCCAAGCCGAAGTTTCTGTGCATCAACACGACCTTCTGAACACAGCATCCGCTGCACAAGCTGTTGAGCGGACATCTCTAGAGAGAAGACAGCTACTGGAATATTGTGCGAAATCGCTGCATTGGCTGCGACATTGAGCACCCACGATGTTTTCCCCATCGAGGGGCGGGCAGCAACAATGCATAGGTCACCTTTTTGAAGCCCTGCCGTCATCCTATCAAGGTCATGGAAACCCGTCGTCAGGCCCGTGATTCCAGACTCAGATTCTTGTAGTCTCTCGATGTGTTCGAATGCCGGCCAAAGAATCTCCTTGATCCATACAAACCCCTCACGCTTGTGTGTCTCAGAGACCTGGAAGATACGGGATTCAGCTTTATCCAGGATTTCATTGACCTCTCGTTCGCCTTGATCATAGGCATCTCGAATAATCTGAGAAGATTGTTCAATCAGACGACGAAGTAGGGCCTTCTCCCGCACAATCTGTGCGTGGTACACAAGATTTGCGGCCGTCGGGACTGCACTCACAAGTGCAGACAGATAGTCAAAACCTCCAGCCTCGTCGATTTCTCCTGTTTTTTTCAGCTCTTCTGCCACCGTAATGACATCTAGGACACCACCGCGTTCAAATATCCTTAGCATTACGCGATAGAGTCGCCGGTTAGCTTCGCGATAGAACATTGAATCGTCGAGATGCTCTACAGCTCTTGTCACCGCCTCGCTGTCAATCAGCATGCCTCCCAGCACCGCTGTCTCAGCCTCCAGTGAGAACGGAGGGCTACGTTCCGGAGATGACTCAGAAAAATTGAGTGAGGCTTCCATCATGTCTTACCTGAAATGCGAGCATTCATACGAGTAGCTCAGCCACTGTTCAGTACTTGGCGAAGAAGTTGTAAGTCTTCCCAGAATGCAAACGTCCACTTCGGGTTCCGGAGCAGGGCCGCAGGATGATAAGTCACAATCAAAGGAACACCCTGATAGCTATGCACTTCTCCCCGGATACGACCAAGTGCAGTCTTCTCTTGACCGGTCAAAAGTCGACCCGCAAAGGATCCAACGGCAAGCAGAGCTTCAGGTTGAATTAGCTGTATTTGCCTCGTCAGGAAAGGTGAGCACGATTTGATCTCGTTAGGCTTGGGATCTCGATTGCCTGGGGGACGGCATTTAAGCACGTTGCAAATGTACGTATTTCTCTCCCGTGAGAGGTCAGCCGTCGCAAGTAACAAATCGAGAAACTTTCCTGCTGCACCGACAAATGGGATACCGGTATTATCTTCATTCGCGCCTGGAGCCTCGCCGACAACCATCACAGACGCATCTTCAACACCGTCTGAGAACACTACATTCTTTCGACTCTCCGCAAGGCTGCACCGAGTACAAGCCAACGCGTGATTACGGAGGTCCTTGTACGATTTGGGCAACTCGGGATTGGCCAGGATCGGCTTCTTCGACTGCACCGCTGTGTCCTGGCTACTAACAGAACTCGGGGAATCTGAAGATGGGGGTTCTTCACGGAAAGTGGACACTATCTGGAGAGCTTCTTCACGCGTCAAATGAGGAAGGAAAAAATCTTGGTCATTGATTTCTTTCCGCTGCTGAAGCAGCCGAGCAGCCTCCCCAGTTTGAGACCACCTGGTTGTCATAGGTCGTCGGCCAACCGGTCGCAGATACGATCAATGATCACCTCTGCGACGCTCGGCTTGAGCATCAATGGAAGCTCTTCCGGATCCCTTTCTGGTGAGAGAATGGTCACGCGATTTGTCGGCACGTCAAAGCCAGACTCCTCGTCAGTTGCATCATTTGCGACCAATAGATCAAACGATTTCGCTATCAGCTTCTGCTCAGCATTCTTGATCAAGTCACTGGTCTCAAGTGCGAAGCCCACCGCTACACTGCCGAGTTTCCGTCTAGAGATGGTATCTCCTGCCACATCAGGGTTTCCCGTGAAAGAAACCGCAAAACCTCCTTCTGTATCTGCCCGTTTGAGTTTTTCGTCGTCTGGGTTATCCGGTCGGAAGTCGGCAACGGCTGCAGCAAAAACGGAAACGTCCATCTCAGGAAGAGCACGATTGACTGCATCATGCATCTCGAGTGCAGTCTCAACTGAAATCAAGTGGACGCCGACCGGAGGCTCCATCCAAGACGGTCCTGAAACCAAATAAACTTCAGCACCACGCCTCCATGCTGCCTGTGCGATAGCATAACCCATACGTCCGGAAGAGCGATTCCCGACATAGCGCACTGGGTCGACAGGTTCCCTGGTAGGCCCAGCGGTGACAAGGACCTGCTTTCCAGTGAGTGGGCTAGCCCCAGCAAGCGCCTTACCCAAGTGCTCCACAACCTGCCAAGGCTCAATCATTCGACCAGGTCCATCCGCCTCACCCACGGCTAGCGCACCTTGCGTAGGGCCAGCAATCGTGTACCCAAGCTTTGATTTTAGATGATCGAGATTTGCCTGGACCTGAGCGTGAGCGAACATCTGTGAATTCATCGCAGGGCAGATTACCACAGGCGCCTGGGTGGCCAATAGCGTGGTACAGATTAGATCATCGGCCCTACCCTGTGCTGCTCTTGAGAGGAAGTCAGCCGTAGCGGGAGCGACACAAAGAGCATCTGTATCTTGGCCGAGTCGAACATGTAATGCCGCGCCCTCAGCCGAAAACAGATCCGTCAAAGCTGGGCGACCTGTTACTCCCTCAAAGCTAAGTGGTGGTGCGAAGTATTGAGCTGACTTTGTCAAAACAACATCCACCTTAGCACCCAACTGTGTCAGGTCACGGGCAACCTGAATCGATTTGTATGCCGCGATGCTCCCAGTTACACCCAGAACGATGCGACTGTCCTTCCATGGACGCTGGTTGGTCATCGCGGTTTCCTTCATTTCCATCGAGCCTACGCAGAGAGATATGGGTTCGGGAAATCTTACAATCGGTTAACCCCGTTCGTTTTCCTCTTGCTTCCTGCGTTTCACAAGACGGAACTCGATTTGCCCAGAGGTCAGAGCCTCGAGTGCTCTCGTTGTAAGCTTCTTCTCCTCACCCAACGGCATTGCCTCACTCGGGAGGGTGTTGAGCTCTCGGGAATACTTCGCCGCCACGAGAACTCCCAGGTACTTGCTCTCAGTGCCTGTAGCAACCTCATCCGGTGTAAAGACCCTCATTGATTCACTCCTTTAAATAACCTTCTGGTAATCTCTTTCAAGGACGCTGGTAATGCCTGTTCGGCAGATCTCTATACTCTCTATCGCTTCTGAATTCAAGCCAACGGTTTCTTTCCCTTCAATAATATCTCTGATCTCCTGCACACAGTCACTAAGATGTTCGTTGATAATGATATAGTCGAAATCCGGAGCTACTTCCAGTTCCTCAAGGGCAGAGCGAAGACGCAGTCCTAATACCTCTGATTCCTCTGTACCCCGAATCCTCAAACGCTCTAGCAGTACGTCGACAGAAGGTGGCAAGACGAAGATAAGCTTTGCATCTGGAATCGCATCCCTGATTTGTAGCGCACCCTGCACATCAATATCAAGCACGACATGCTGGCCTAGGTCAGCTGCATCGTTCAAGGTTTTCTTCGGGGTACCATACCTGCCACCATGAACGTAAGCCCATTCGGCGAGGTCACCCGATTCAATCATCTTATCAAATCTGTCTCCGTCCACAAAAACATAGTCGAGACCGTGCTGCTCACCTTGCCGTGGAGTCCTAGTAGTAATCGATATAGAAAAGACACAGTTGTCTGATTCTTCAATCAAACGGTGGGCGAGAGTAGTCTTTCCGGTACCGCTGGGAGCTGATAGAACAATGGGAGCTGCGCGTTTCATTCGACGTTTTCTACTTGTTCTCGAATACGCTCGACGTCCTCTTTGAGAGTGACTGCCATATGCGAGATCTTCAGGTCGTTGGCCTTGGACCCAATGGTGTTCGCTTCCCGATGCATCTCCTGAACGAGGAAACTGAGTCGCTTTCCCACCGGCTCAGACCCGTCTCCTTCGATAGCCTCAAGGAAGAGTTCAACATGAGATCGAAACCGCACAATCTCCTCATTGATATCCCATTTTTCCGTCAGATAGGCGATTTCCCTAGCGAGTCGATCTTCGTCAATCCGGGCATCATCAGTTAATTCCTTTATCGCCTTTCTAAGTCGATCACGTTCCATTACAAGCCGGATGGGAGCTCTCTCTTCTGCGCGGTTCAAAGCTTCATTTATTGAAGCGAGAGAACTTTCAATATCGGAACGAAGACGCTCACCCTCAGCCTCTCTCATCTGACAGACTTCTTTAGCTACCTGGGCTGACAACTCCCGAATCCAATCAGCTTCAATGACTTCCATATGGTTAGTCTCTGGTGACCGAAACAGTTCGCCAAAGCGAGCCATCATCCCCAAATCCACATCTCCTGGAAGTTCGAGTTCACTCCTGAGCACTTCCAGTGCTTCACGCACTTCCTTCGCACGCCCTATATCGACACGAGCACTAGATTCTTCTCCGCCGGAGACCAACTCCACAGTCAATACGGCCCTGACATGACCTCGCAGGATGTTCTGTTTTAAAACTGCGATGATGTCTCGTTCGAATTTTTCAAGCCGGGCGGGAGTCTTGATGCTAGCATTAAAAAACCGGTGGTTCACGGTTTTTACTTCTAACCGCAGGCGACCCACCGGTGAGTCGCGTTCTGATTCTCCGTACCCCGTCATGCTCCGGATCATGGTCGCCCTCCAGAGAGCGGGGAAAGATAATGCGACTGACAGAACCCACGTAGGGTAGGAGTTGGAAGCACCCCGTTAGTCATTATGACGTGAATCATCTTCAGTTCCAGAGCGACCATCGGATGCCATAGACGCTCCTCAGCGCAGGGAGCACACGGCCAGGGAACATTTGCAGGTTGCGGTTGACCGTGATGTTTTCCCAGGCGACGAATATTCTTACAGTCACTACCCGAACCTGGATCCGCCCATACCAGTTTTCATAGACAGGAACAGTCTCGAGAGAATGATCCTCCGCTTCGCTACTCCTCTTTAATACGTGAACCGTCATCGGATCATGTCCACGCACGCCGAGCGTCCCCCAAAGCTCCAGATTACCCGATTCTAGGAAGCTTCGTTGGTATACTAAGCCGGCTTTGTAATTTCTTTTCGGAAGATAGGGAGCATCTTTTTGCCACTGCTGTACCGACCCCTCCAACCGCAAGCCCGCTAGAACAGCTGGTAAACTGCCCCAAACCTCCCACCCCTCATTGATCACACCGCTTAGCAAGGGCGATCCACGGTCTGGCTCAATCCCTAACGGGATCAAGGAATCAGACTCAACTCTAAGTCTTGCTGCAGAAATAGTCGCGTCTCTCCAAGCGAATCTGGCACCAAAACGAGTTGCGGTCCTATCCGTGATACCAAAAGGGTCAGGTCGGTCTACCGGGGTCTCTAGACCTTCTTCAGGTGCTGCCGAATTAGATTCCGGGACACCATCCATGATCGGCAGAGTGCGAGAACCATGTGCACCCGATTCCCAAGACCCAAAGAAAGAAAAGCCAAGATATGGCCGCGTCCACACGCGTACCTGCTGACTCACAGCCCTGGTCTCAGACCATGAGGATCGAGCCATACTCCCAGCCAGTCCCCCCAAGTTCTCGAGGTCTAGCCCCGCTTGGAAATCAAAACGATCGTTAGGTAGATTTCCGCCGAAAAATCGGTATTCTGCCCGGCCCCAAAGTCCACGACGTCCATAGCCAAATCGCAGACCGTGCTGAGCTCTGCTGCCACCCTCAAGCACGTAGGGATCACGAGTATCCTCAACACCGTGACTTGAATTCCCAGTATATGCTTCCGCGGTAAGATTATCTGCAAGACGCACCCGAAAACGGGCAGCCCAATCAGTTCGCGTCACCGAGGATGCGAAGTTGGTAACCGCTGTCTTAGTACCCATCCGCCTGAAGTCAACTGCGAGACCTGCGTCATCTCCTCGATGAATTTGATAACGAATCCAACTGCCTACTCGATTACCGCTCTCTTTTCTCCCCGGACCTTGCGTGTCGACCCGCTCTAGAGCTAGCCCAAGACTACCTCCCAATGCAGTTGGGTCCGCGTAAGAGCCTCTGAACAGGTTGGTTTCTAATTCTCCGGTTCCGGCTTCAATGAGTGAATACGGGCGACCATCATCGAACTCGTGAGACCACATCTCAATCAATAGTTCTCCCAGGGAACGTTCTAGTCGCACACGCTCGATACCCCCGAGCCCGACTCTAGCCAAGTCAGTTACGCCCCCATCAACCGGAAAGAGTTCAAAACCATCACGTAAGATCCGCACCCCTCCACCACCAGATCCGAAAGCACTTATCGCTGCTGGCGTGCCATAATCACCACTCAATAGAACGATCACCCCGGGTACTTCAGCGACAAGTTCCGCTAGCGTGTTCGCTGAGCTAGCCATAATCGCCGAGCGATCCCATGACCAGACACCCGTCTCCCATCCATCAGGAACTCTGCCTTCGAAACGCGGAAGGTTGTAATAAATCGTATCTGCAGACGCGCTATCAGAAAGCAGGACAGCTTCCAAACTGTCTACTAAGAGACTGTCCGTTATAACTTGCAGTGTATCGGGAGGATCTTGAGCCCAAGCTTCTCTCGCTCCGAAACTGGTGATGTACACCAGAGCAAAGACTCCCAAATGAGCAAGCGCCCCGACCCGTGACCGGGACCGGGGCGCCGAATCTTTACCGCAGGATTTCGTCACCCCGCACGACTCCGGACCCAGTGGATTAACATCCGAGTTGGAAATCCGTATGCCCCCTTACGTTGATACGGAAGTTTCCCATCCCCGTACGCTGTACCTGCGATATCAAGATGGGCCCAGGGCACATCGCCAACGAATTCGGAAAGGAACATAGCGGCAGTTATTGATCCTGCAGGTCGACCTCCAACATTGCGTAGGTCCGCGGTTTCACTATCCAGTTGTTCACGATAATTATCCCACAACGGGAGTGGCCAACACTGTTCACCTGACGACTTTCCTGCACCAACCAACTCATCGATGAGATCCTCTTGGTTGCCGAGGACTGCGGCAGCATGATGCCCTAACGCAATCACAACCGCACCAGTAAGTGTTGCGCAGTCCACCATCGCAGCAGGATCTAGTCGGGCACCGTAATAGAGTGCATCCGCCAAGATCAAACGGCCCTCCGCATCGGTATTAATCACCTCAATGGTCTTTCCAGCTAACGTATCAATGACGTCGCCAGGCTTGAGAGCATTGCCAGAGGGTAGGTTCTCCGAAGATGGGACAATGCCTACAACATTTACCGGCACCCCCAGTTCGGCGATCGCCTTCATAGCACCCATAACCGCCGCGCCCCCTGACATGTCAAACTTCATGTCCTCCATACCCTTAGGAGGCTTAAGAGAGATTCCACCTGCATCGAACGTGAGTCCCTTACCGACAAGTACCAAGGGAGACTCACCATCGTCACCCCCATTGTGCTTCATTACGATGAGGCGCGCTTCCTCTTGCGATCCACGAGAAACAGCGAGGATCGCATGCATACCCTCGTCGAGCATTCGTCTTTCATCGAACACCGTAATATCAAGGCCGACCTGAGCAGCCATTTTTTCCGCTTCTTCTGCAAGGTGGGCCGGTGTCGCAATGTTCCCGGGGCGGGACTGGAGGGCACGAGCAAAGTTCGCAGCGTCTGCAATCTTGGCACCCGTTTCAACTGCTCTGGAAAGCCCAGTGGCATTGTTCAACCCTAGAATATCTACGGTAGTTACGTCAGAGATTCCGGTAGATATATCAGTCTTTAGTTCACGGAATTTCCATCCAGCGAGGACAGCACCTTCGGCAGCCGCCTGAGCTATCGACGTGGCATCGATATTCGAAAACGCGTCGAGTGAGATCGATAGTGATTCCAGTCTCATCCGTTCTGCAACCCGAACAGCACGACCCGCAGTCCTTCGCACAGATTCTGAATCCAATTTGTCAGGCTGGCCCAGGCCGAGTAGAAGCAACCGTTTGAGCCCAGTATTCTCTGGTCCATAAAGAACCAATTCTTCCCGTGACTTTCCTCTAAAGTCTCCGGAAGAGAGTACTCTCAGGATTGCACCACCGAGTGCTCTATCGATGATTTCTAGCCAACCGGCCAGAGTCTCTGTACCCTCGAAGACTCCAACCGCTAGCATCGGTGTTTCATGCTTTAACGTTTCTACATCGATGTAACGAACCACCATGCCGTCGTGTCTCCAGACTTGTGAACTACGTGGTGGCGTCACGCGCCAGTCTCCTACATGTGCTGGATAATCGCCTCTCCAAACTGCGAGGTCGACACCTTAGTCGCACCTTCCATTTGCCGTTCGAGATCGTATGTCACGGTTTTCGCTTCTACCGCGCCCTCAAGGCCTTTGTTCACGAGATCAGCCGCTTCGTTCCATTCCATATGTTCAAGCATCATCACTGCGGAGAGAATCAACGAACCTGGATTCACCTTATCCTGACCTGCGTACTTGGGAGCAGTCCCATGGGTTGCTTCGAACACTGCGATCTCATCACCTACGTTCGCACCGGGTGCCATTCCTAACCCACCTACCTGTGCTGCACAGGCGTCTGAAATATAGTCGCCGTTTAAATTCGGAGTTGTCAGCACATCGTACTCGTCTGGACGCAGTAATACTTGTTGAAACATCGCATCAGCAATCCGGTCTTTAACCAAGATCTTGCCTTCCGCACTTGCGCCACTCCAAGTCTTTGCCTCGGCAACGGTTTGGTCGGGGAACTGCTCCTCAGCAACTTCATAACCCCAATCACGGAAGGCTCCTTCCGTGAACTTCATGATATTGCCCTTATGGACAAGCGTTACTGAAGAACGGTTTCGCTCAATCGCGTAACGAATAGACGCTGCAACGTGTCGCTTCGTACCAAAAGGGCTTATCGGTTTAATCCCAATCCCACTGAGCTGGCGGATGTCCGCACCCATCTCCTCGACAAGAAAGCTTCGAATCTTCTCCGCCTCGCTGGTGCCCGAGGCCCATTCGAGCCCCGCGTAGACATCCTCTGTGTTCTCTCGGAAGATCACTACATCGAGTTTTTCAGGCTCCTTCATAGGTGAAGGCACACCCTTGACCCAACGCACAGGCCTGATGCAAGAATAAAGATCCAATACTTGACGGATTGTGACGTTGAGAGATCGAATCCCTCCCCCGACTGGTGTCGTAAGTGGTCCCTTAATGCTGACCTTGAATTCGCTGAGCGCGTCAAATGTCTCCTGAGGTAGCCACTCACCCGCCTTGGCATTTGCTTTCTCTCCCGCGTATACCTCCATCCAAGCAATCTGCCGCTCGCCACCGTAAGCTTTCCTAGCAGCTGCTTCAATGACGGACCGAGTAGCAGCCCAAATGTCAGGGCCAATTCCGTCACCTTCAATGAAGGGAACAATCGGCCGGTGAGGAACCTGTAATTGTCCATCCTCAACGGTAATCCTGTCTCCGTCGGGAACTATTGCGTGAAGGTAGTCAGACAAGGAACAATCGCCTTTTAGAGGGTTTGTCGAAGCTAGAAAACCGTCGCACTAGGGGTAGGTAGAAGTGCGCCGGGCGCGCAGAAGTTACCGGAACTATAACGAGGGGAGCAAGATGTTCCGTGAAGGGTTATTCAGCTTTTTCCAAGCCCTCCGCAGTCTCAGTTATCAGGTGGTCTACAACAGCTTTAAGGTCCCCAGTTTCCTCAAATACGGCGATTTGTCGATCTGCGCTCGACCCCTCTTTGAGAATCGTAAGAGCGTACTCTATCTGTTCTCGGCTACCGAGTTCATCTATCACGTCATCGAGAAACCAATGAATCAACTCACCGATGACGTCCTGTGCCGGACGACCGCATTCCTGTCCTAAATCAAGCAGATCGCCCTGTACGCCATAGCGTACTGCAAGCCACTTGTTTTCCTCGATTAGTGACATCGGATAGACACGGAATGTCATATTGTCCCGACGCAATTTCCACAACTTTGCGACGATCGCCTGGAAGATCGCGGCAATACATACAGCTTCGTCAACTTTCGTACAGATATCACAGATCCGGAACTCAAGTGTCGGATAGAGATGATGGGGTCGGATATCCCACCAAATCTGTGATGCATCTGGGATACATTTGGCATTGACCAACGTGTGTAAGATTTGATCATAGCTTGCGTAGGTACTGAATTCTGGAGGAATCCCTGTACGCGGAAAATTCTGGAGAAGACCTGTACGATAAGATTTGAGACCCGTCTTTCGGCCCATCCAGAAAGGTGAACTTGTCGACAAGGCCAGAACATGCGGTAAGAAGTAGCGCGCGACTTTCATGGCATCAATCAGGAACTCTTGGTCTTCGATTCCGACATGGACATGCATACCAAAAATGAGGTTTCGCTTAGCAAGTTCCTGCAAGTTCTCAGCTACATCCATATAGCGCTCGAGTGGAGTGATCTTCTGCTCCATCCAAGATGAAAACGGATGCGTACCTGCAGCTAGGATTTTGAGATCTTCCTTAGCGGCAAGGTCCGTGACTGCAGTCCTAAGTCGTACAACCTCTTCGCGGATCTCAGTAGGTGTATGACAAATGCTGCTTCCCACCTCAAGCACGGATTGATGCAATTCTGGCTTAACATCTTCGACCGTGATCCGGCCATCCTTCAGGATTTGTGTGATATAGGAGCGCAACTCGCCGGTTTCTGGGGCGACAACTTGGTACTCCTCCTCAATCCCAAGCGTAAGAGATGGTGCTTTCATGAGTTATCAGTTGATAGAACGAAATCAGATCTGATCATATCTAGGTATGTGTCTACGGTCACTCCCACACGCTGGCATCGCAAGGGAAAACCCCACTTGCACCCACTAACTATCCAGCCTAACTTTGATACCTATTTCGGTTTTTATTCGGTTAACGGTTAAGTCCCCGGTACCGGCGTAAGTGGGTGGGTGATGTGGTGCAGCGTCGGGAGCCGGGGACCTTTGTCTCTGTTCCACTCCGTTTGTTTCAAACTGCTATGTCAAAACTCTATCCAAGTGGTCATGGCATATCTCAGGAGGCTCTCATTCACGAGTGGGATCCAGTTGAGAACAAACAACCCCCGGGATGGGCTCCAATCTCATCCAATATCGGATGGGCCTGCGGGCCTGATTCAGACCCAACTTTGTACTCTACGTCCGGACATATCTCGGCGGGTAGCCGTCAGGCACTCTGCCTTTGGCTTCCTACCTTCGAACTCCGCCTCGAACTCCTTCGCTCTCCTGAACTTGATACCACATCAGTTGCACTTCTTTCTCCTAGTGAGAGCATCCGCGGCAAGATTTGGCAGGTATCTGAGCGTGCCTACGTAACTGGTGTCCGGCCCGGCCAATCCATATCCCAGGCCGTTTCTCTCTGCCCTTCCCTAACACTGCTCGAACCCGACCCAACACACTACAATGCCGCGGTTGAATCCATGCTCGACCTGCTCTCCGAATTGACTCCTATAGTCGAGCCTGCTGGTCGTGGGCGAGTCTTCTTAGGAATGGACGGTCTCAATCGCCTTCTTGGTTCTCCATCTAATCAGGTAAACCTCGCCCTATGTTCACTCTTCCGGATTTTCCCTCCTCCTCTTGTAGCGGCGACCCGCGCAGGTATGGCTCTCGGAAAGTTCGGTGCATGGGTCGCTTCAGCCTCTTCACGATCAGGTGAGCCTGTGATCGTGAAGGAAATGGAGCTCGGATCTTTTCTTGCCCGCTGCCCTGTGAATACGCTCCCCGTCAATCCATTGATCATCCAGCGCCTAGAGCGACTCGGAGTTGAAAGCCTGGGAGATCTCAGACGCCTTCCTGAACCCTCGCTGATTTCCCAATTCGGCGAAGAGGGGCGTAAAGCACTCATGTGGGCCACTGGCAGGCGCATTGATCCCGTACGACCGTGGCATCATAGCAAACCAATTCGTGTATCTCTGGAATTCACCAACCCAGTAGGGCTCACCGAGACACTCTATACAGCATTGGATCGATTAATTGAACTCGCCCTCTCCCGTCCGGCCCGCCGAGATCGAAGTGTTGTAAGTGTCCGAGTAGGTGCTCATTTCGAAGGTGGGGGGTCATGGTTTGTGGAAGCAGTGCTCAAGAAGCCCACCACTCAGAGAGAGAGGATAGCCTCTCCGCTTCGCATGAAGATGGAGATCTCACCACCACCTAAAGCCGTTGTGACGCTCTTTATCGAATTCACACAGTTTGGGGCATCAAGTACACAAACCACACTCTTCGACCGAAAAAGAGACGGTGGACGCACCCTAGCAGGCCGAAATCTGACTCAGGAAGAAGTTCCAGACTCACTGCGAGATGCTATCAAAGAACTCAAGCTTCGTCTGGGATGTTCCCCACTTTACCGCGTGGTCGAAGTTGATCCGTGGTCAAGAATACCTGAACGACGTCACGCATTGCTCAACTTTGATCCGTGAACGACACACCGCATCTACGACCTCTCGGTCAACCACACGCTGTGACCGTACGCACAGACGAATTCGGAGAACCCGAGTTCGTAAGCCTTCCGGGTAAACCCACACGCCACGTCGAAATTATCCGTGAGCACTGGCGCATCGATGAAGGGTGGTGGCGGCAACCGATGTCTCGCGAGTACCGTACAGTCATACTCGACAGCGGCGGAAGCCTCACCCTATATCACGATCTCCTCAAAGGACTCTGGTATGTCCAGCGAGCCTGAACCTCTAATCACCCGTATTCAGCCGCTCCGACCTCGAGGACTCAAGGTGCTCATCCACACCGACTGTGATGAGCCATTTGAGGTCACCCTCGAAGCTCTCGAACGGAATCGACTCGGAGTCGGAGATTCTCTCACAAAAGACCGCCGTCATCATCTCCTCAATGACGATGCGGATATGCGTGTGCGTGAAGCTGCACTCAATCTCCTGTCCTACCGAATGCGAACCCGCAGTGAACTCAAACGTCGGCTTAGACAAAAAGACTTTCGGCCAGTCCGCATTGACTTGTGCTTAGACCAACTCGAAGCCAAAGGCTTCCTCAACGATGAAGCAGCCGCCGCGGCTTTTATCCGTGATCGCCTACGACACCGCCCCCGAGGAAAAGCTCGTCTCTCTTCGGAGTTGCTGTCGAAAGGTCTCGACGCAGATATCACACATCGAGTCATCAATGATATTTTCGAGGATGAGGGGACTGATGACTTATCACTCGCACGGCAAGTAGCCGAAGGATGGCTGAGACGACAGAACCGAGATGTGGTGAAGGCACTCGCAGACACTGCTCACTCCCAGAGCCGCGAGAAGGCCCACAGAAGACTTTACGGCTATCTGACCCGAAGAGGATTCCGCGGTGATGCCCTGAGGGCTGCAATTGAAGAAACAATCGAGGCAGCTCGAAACTAACACCCTCTACCGTGATCCATTCTTTAAATGGGCATTATTTTTACCAACACAGCTATTAGATTGAGACATACTTAGAAATTCAGGGATCACCCTATGCATGGTATACGTCGATATTGGACAGTCCGGACCCTAGTGACCCAGCTGTTAAACACATCTTTACTGGTATTACTCTCCTCTCCTCTTCAAGCACAGACAGCCCGTGAGATCATCGACCGTGTCGATCGACTTCTTCGAGGTGAATCAAGCCGGGGGCGGATCACGATGGAGATCACGACAGAGCACTGGTCTCGCTCTCTGGACATGGAAGTCTGGTCACTGGGTGTTGAGCACTCCTTAGTTCGCGTGCAGTCCCCTGCCCGTGAAGCAGGCACCGCTACCCTAAAAGCCGGCCAAGAGGTGTGGAACTATCTGCCCCGGGTCGACAGGACAATCAAAGTCCCACCTTCACTCATGATGGGCTCTTGGATGGGATCTCACTTCACGAATGACGACCTCGTGAAGGAAAGTCAGATCGTGGATGACTACGATTTTGAAATATCGTTCGAAGGCGAACGAGAGGGCGTTGAAGTCTGGGAATTCCAACTCACTCCACGCCCCGAGGCCCCTGTTATCTGGGGACGCATCGATGAGCAAGTCCGCAAAGCTGATCTGATGCCAACCTGGATCCGCTATTACGATGAGGATGGTGGCTTAGTTCGAACGATGACCTTCTCGGATTATAGAACTATGGGGGACAGGCTCGTTCCTGCATCGATGCTGGTGATTCCTGCTGACAAACCGGAGGAACACACTGTGCTCACGTACCATGAACTCGATTTCGACATCAGCCTCGATGAAAACTTCTTCAGCCTCCGAAACCTAAGAGCGCGACGCTAACAGATGGGCCATGAGCGACTATGGTGGCGGGTGGCGTGGAGAAATCTTTGGAGGAACCGCCTCCGCACACTGATTACGGCTTCTGGGCTAGCATTCGGATATCTCGGAGCGGTACTGGTTGTGGGAGTAAGCGACGGCATGATGGTGGAGCTCATTGAAAACGGTACTCGCCTCATGCTGGGAGAGGTACAAGTCCACTCCGAGGACTATCTTCCGGAACGCAACATGCACCACACAATCGGTGGATATGAGGGAACTGATCTGGAGATTTTCATCAACCGAATCACCTCACAAGAGGAGGTCTCCGCCGCCGCACCCCGTGTCTACGGTGGTGGCCTCCTTTCCTCTGGTGAGGAAACCCAGGCAGCACTCCTCATGGGGGTCGATCCTGACCGCGAACCCCGTGTCACCACACTTCTCTCTAGGCTCGTGAGTGGTAGGACTCTAGTTGCTGGAGCAAATGAAATCCTGGTCGGAGACGAGATGGCCGAACAGCTCGGTGCAGTCCTCGGAGACGAGATCGTCGTGGTCGCACCCTCCTCAGACGGTTCACTGGGAAACGACCTCTTCACCCTGGTGGGAATACTTGATACCGGGATACCAGCGATTGACCAAAACTATACCCTGCTCGCCTTACCTGACCTCCAATTCTTGATGGCGATGGGCCCACCTCGCATCCATGAAGTCGTGATAACCGTCGGCAATGCGAAGGACAGCCCTCGCATTGCAGGAGCTCTTCGCGAGTTCCTTTCAGACAGTGAGTTACCGGTTCAAGTCAGCTCATGGACGGATCTGCGTCCTGAACTTGCGGAAATGGTTAGTCTCATGGACGCCTCTCACTTCATCATTGTTATTGTCATCTTTGGGATGGCGGCTTTCGGTGTCGCGAATACCATGCTGATTGGAACGTTTGAGCGCCGCCGTGAATTCGCTGTCATGCGTGCACTCGGAACTGCACCAATCGGTATCGGACGGACAGTTGTGTACGAGGGAATCGTTCTCGGCCTAATTTCACTGATCGCGGGGGCTTTGATTACTTGGCCAATACTCGTGTGGTGGCACAACTCGCCCATAGACCTAACCACGGTCATTAGTGGCTTCAGCGTCGCTGGTGCTCAGTGGAGACCCGTCCTACGGGTGGAGTACTCCGTGCAAGCACCGATCGTAGCCGCTCTTGGGTTATTCCTGACCTCGATCCTGGCGGCAATGTACCCGGCCTGGAAGGCAACCCGAGTTCCGCCTGCAGACGCGCTTGCTGACTGATGAGACTCACGGTTCTTCTTAAGCTGGCAATGCGCAGTGTAGGACGAAATACGCGCAGGAGCGCATTGACTTCATTAGCAATGGTACTCGGCCTGGCACTCCTGGTGTTTTCCCGAAGCTTGGCCGAGGGGGCGTACGATAAGATGATCGATTCGGGTGTCCGGATGGGAAGTGGACATATTGCGATCCAGGCACCCGAGTACCTAGAGACTGGAAAACTCGAGCACCGTCTTGAAGCAGGAGTGGTAAGGCTCGCATCGGAGGTGGCAAACGATGTCCTAAGAGAATCACTGCTCTCGTGGGCTCCTCGCCTCTCAGTCAATGGCCTTGCAAGCTCCACCGCGGCAGCAGTTCCGGTTCGAATCGAGGGAGTAGATCCCGAGCTAGAGCGAACCTTTTCAGACATCGAAGACAAGCTGCAGGACGGCCGTTACCTGGAAGCAGGAGACCGTCTACATGCATACATAGGAACTGAACTGGCTCAGCGTCTCGACGTGCAGGTCGGAAACCGCTTCGTCCTCACCGCGCAGACTTCTACAGGAGATGTAGAGGGTCAACTTGTCCGCGTGGCAGGCATCTTTCAGACGGGGATTCCCGAGGTCGATCAATCGCTAATCCATATACCGATTGATACAGCACGTGAATGGCTGCACACTCCCGGGGCAACTTCGACCCTAGCATTCCTACTCAACGAATCCGAGCTGACAGACATTGGGGTCGAAACTCTACAGCTGAAATTAGAGAATGAGCAGCAAATCCGGGTTCTTGGATGGCGTGAATCGTCCCCAGAGTTAGCGGCAGCGATCCGGCTCGACTCAACTGGCAACTACATCTTTCACTCGATCCTTCTTGCCATTATCGCACTCGCGATACTCAACGCAGTCATGATCTCAGTATTGGGTCGTCGTCGTGAATTTGGTGTTCTACAAGCGATGGGACTTACGGGTGTAGAAACTGGATTTTATGTTTTCTTAGAAGGACTTTTCCTCACGGTTGTAAGTGGCGTAGCCGGCATTTCGGCCGGCCTACTTTTCACCTGGGGATTCTTCAGGGATGGGCTCGACTTCAGCATCTTCATGGAAGACGGCCTAGAGTTCGGCGGTCAAATTATGGAACCCATTATCATCCCACACTTTAGTGTAGAGCAGTTACTTATCAGCACCTTTGTAGTTGTGACCATCGGGATGATCTCGTCCCTTTACCCAGCCTTGCGTGCCTCCAAGTTGGACGTCGCTGAGGCTATGAAATTCGAGCAATAATGAAGACTGCAGTCCGCACAACAAATCTTTGGAAAATCTACCCGCAAGAGCCGGATCCTGTCGAAGCAGTGCAAGGTATCTCCACAGAGATAGAGACTGGTGATTTCGTTGCGATGGCGGGACCCTCAGGATCTGGCAAGACGACCATGCTCAACATGATCGGAGGGCTTACCCGACCGAGCCGGGGTCAGATCTGGATAGGCGACCGAGAAATCACCGAAATGAGTGATAAAGATCTAGCACAGTTACGACTCGAAAGAATCGGATTTGTCTTCCAGTCATATAACTTGTTACCCGTGCTTACTGCACTTGAGAATGCAGAATTCACGCTCCTCTTGAGTGGTATTCCCAAGGATGAACGTCGTAAGAAAGTACTGGAACTCTTTAATAAGATTGGTCTGAGCGGACTGGAGGACCGTAAGCCTGGAAAACTCTCCGGAGGACAGCAGCAACGCGTAGCTGTAGCCCGTGCAGTAGTGGCGAATCCTGCTCTCATCCTCGCCGACGAACCAACTGCGAATCTCGACTCTAAGGCAAGCGCAGATCTACTCGATGTTATGGAACGACTCAACCAAGACCATGGCACGACGTTCCTATTCTCAACCCATGATCCTCGGGTCATGGAAAGGTCGAGACGCCTGATCACACTGGTTGACGGGCAAATCGAATCGGACGAACGCCGTAATCACTTGTCCGTTTCTCCGTGAGGATAGCAGCCGCTCTTTTACTCTTAGCGACCACTCTTCCTAGTGTCGCTAAAGGTCAATTGGAAGTCTCAGCATATGTCCTCGGTGTTGGAGCATACCAGGGGAGTTCTGCTTTAGGCGCATCCGGAAGCACAACGCTAGCACGCACACGACTTATGCCAGTACTCACTTCAGGCGGCCTCACCCTTGATATCGCCTACGAGCACGTATTATCGCAGACACCGAGTTCAACAGGATTCTCCATTACTGCACCTGGAGGATCGGCTGCACGAACAGGTGATTGGCTAGGCCTGGATTGG
>DLRL01000079.1 GCA_002501085.1 Gemmatimonadales bacterium UBA7889 | reverse complement strand
GACCCACTTGCCACGAAGTACAGGAGAAGTTCGGCCCGCGTGTGATGTCAAAGTCAGAATGCTACCATGTCCAAACAGACCGCGTCTGCTATCATCTGGGTATGTAAAGCGTTGAAATTCCTCCCCGGTAACTCCCGAAAATCCGTAGTGTTTGGCAAGTCGCTCATTCACGAAGGTGTAGTCTGCCGCATAGAGATCGAGGATACTTCGGTCCTCAGCTATAAGACTATTGAACAGAAGTTCTGTCTCACGCCGCATCGCATCTGCTAATTGTTGATGAAAGTCAGGATCAAGTCGAACGTCAGGATGGACTTTGTCCAAATCCTGTAGCCTCAACCACTGGGCTGCAAACCGAGGTCCAAGCGCCTCTGCCCGACTATCCAAAAGCATCCGATAAACTTGGGCTTCAAGTGTCTCTGGATCTGAAAGATTTCCCTGCTCTGCAAGAGACCGCAGTTCAGTGTCAGGCGGGGCTCCCCAGAGGAAATAAGAAAGTCTACTTGCTAAATCTAGATCACTAATCCTATAGCTCTCACCCGCAGTTACCGGTCCAGGTGGTTCTTCAAAACGAAAAACGAAATGAGGACTAGCTAGTATCGCTTCTAGTCCTGTGCGCACACCGATCTCGAACCCTCCGCCAGAAGCTCCCTGTTCATAGAACAGCATCAGAGCTTCACGGTCTCCATCCGTGAGAGGGCGACGGAATGCCTGAGTCCCCAAACTTGAAAGGATGCTCTCTGCGCACGTGTGCTCTTCAAGAGCCGTGGACGGTTGGCATGTGAAGACCTGACGGCGCGTGATGGTCTCCGATACACCCGTAACATTAAAAGGACCAGAGATCACCAAGTCTCGCATATGCGGCAGAGAATTGACACCGTACGTGCCCGCGATGGCAGTACTGGCTAATGACCAATCGTGAGGGGATACTAGATCCTGGACTGGCCCTTCAGCACGTCTAATAAATGCCGCCGCTACGCGATGCGTTCCAGCTCTCAAGAAAATCGGTTCCGTTCGTATTTCAACACTAGCTGGATCCGACACGTGCATCCATCGGTCCATCTCCAGCAGTGCTACCGGCTCCCCATCGACGGAAAGTTCTATCTGTTCTGGAGCATAGGCTGTGTGCAAAGCAGACCGACCATTACCTACAGCAGTGCCAGTTGTTTCGTGATGGAAAGACATACGGAATACGTACTCCCCATCCGCTGGAAAATGGTGCTCGGTTGCCGTTCCCCCCCGAGTCCCGAAAGGCGCACCATCAACCCGGTCAAGTTGTGACGCCCACCTTGGAATCCGGTATTGGGTTTCGCTCGGAGTTGCTTCCGCATCTCCCACTGCCAAGCGGCTAATTTCAGCTGCAGCATGTAAGTAGGCATCCAAAAGCGTCGGAGAGACCATTTGAACGTCAGCAATATTATCGAAATTGGCGCTCTTGGTATCGAGAGGAAGGTAATCTCCCGCATCGATTCTCAGGCCGAGGAGGGCCTCTATCGAGCTTTGATACTCGGCTCGGTTTAATCGTTGAAACGTGCGCCCACCAGGGTTCGGAGCCTTAGCAGCTGCCATATCCATTGAGGATTCCAAGCTTTGCACAAGCATTACGAGCGTATCCCCAGCAGGACGACGGGCCCCAGGCGGAGGCATCATGCCCGCTCGAAGCTTTCGGATCATCTTCTCAGTAGTTTCACCTTCCTCATGAGAAGCCGATATTCGGAAGTCTTCAAGGGAGAGATTCCCGCGTAGCATCCTTTCATTATGACAACGAACACAGTAAGCCTGAATAATCTCATCATTCGTTGACTCACTGTCGGACCCGACTATTTCAGCATGGCCTGACACCAAACGATTTGGATCAGTGGTCTGATTGAACTGCTCACCGCCATTGCCCCACAACAGCAGAGCAACGCCTCCGGTAAGCAACGTTGAGGAGAATTGGTTCATCTAGCAAAGGTGGTATCGAGGATACACTACAATCTCACTCAGCCCTGACCAATAAAGATAGAGTAGCTATACCCAAACAGAAAAGAGGGGGTTTCCCCCACATGTACAGGCCAAGTAATCTCTGGAGTAGCAAGGACCGACGGTAAATCCAGGTCCTAGCAATAAAAAACGGCCCAGCCACTGAAACAGTGACTGGGCCGCCATTCACTATGAAAACTTGGGCTAGTACATCCCGCCCATGTCTCCACCACCAGGCATTGCTGGCGGTGCTGCTTCTTCCTGAGGCTGCTCCACTACTACCGCTTCAGTCGTGAGAAGTAACCCAGCGATTGATGCAGCATTCTGTAGTGCGCTACGCACAACCTTTGTCGGGTCAATAACCCCCGCGCTCACAAGGTCTTCATACTCGTCTGACTGAGCATTGTAGCCAAATCCGTCACTACCGGCCCGGACACGGTCTACTACGATGCTACCTTCACTACCAGCGTTCTCTGCAATTTGCCGTATCGGCTGTTCCAGAGCACGGGCAAGGATCTGTACTCCGATCATCTCATCCTCGAGCTCAAGTTCAGCATCGGCGAGCTTCGCCTGCGCGCGAAGCAGAGCAACGCCACCGCCTGGAACGATGCCTTCTTCGACAGCGGCCCGGGTCGCGTGGAGTGCATCCTCTACGAGTGCCTTCTTTTCTTTCATTTCGGTCTCTGTCGGCGCACCAACACTGATGACCGCAACACCACCTGCGAGTTTCGCCAGGCGCTCTTGAAGTTTTTCACTATCGTAGTCAGAGGTGCTCTTATCGATTGAAACACGAATCTCTTCAATCCGTCCCTTAATCTTGTCCGCATCCCCAGCACCATCAATCAACGTGGTATTATCCTTGTCAATTATGACACTTTTTGCGCTCCCAAGGTCGCTCGCCACCGCATTCTCCAGCTTAAAGCCAACCTCTTCCGAGATTACCTGTCCACCTGTGAGGATCGCGATGTCCTGGAGCATAGCTTTCCGACGATCACCGAAGCCCGGCGCTTTCACAGCCGCTACCTTCAGCGTACCCCGAAGCTTATTGACGACCAGAGTTGCGAGAGCCTCACCCTCAACGTCCTCAGATACAATCAAGAGCGGCTTACCCATCTGTGCCACTTTTTCAAGAATTGGCAATAGATCTTTCATCGCCGAAATCTTCTTGTCATAGATTAGGATCATCGGATCTTCGAGCGCTGCCTCCATCCTCTCCGGATCTGTTACGAAATATGGAGAGAGATAGCCGCGATCAAACTGCATACCGTCAACAGTCTCAAGTGTGGTTTCAAGGCCGCGAGCCTCTTCGACCGTAATCACCCCGTCTTTCCCAACCTTTTCCATCGCATCTGAAATGAGGTCGCCGATCTCAGGATTATTGTTTGCGCTGATCGCTCCAACTTGAGCTATCTCAGTCTTACCCTGTGTGTCAGTTGAAATTCTTTTCAGCTCTTCAACTACGAGACCCACACCCTGATCAATCCCACGGCGTATACCCATAGGATCTGTCCCTGCCGTAACGTTCTTAAGGCCTTCGCCGAAAATTGCCTGAGCAAGAACAGTCGCGGTGGTGGTTCCATCACCTGCAACATCGGAAGTCTTAGTCGCAACTTCCTTGACCATCTGTGCGCCCATGTTTTCAACTGCGTCTTCGAGCTCCACCTCTTTGGCGACCGATACACCATCCTTGGTCACCGTCGGGGAGCCGAACTTCCGATCCAGCACCACATTTCGGCCCTTAGGGCCAAGTGTCACTTTTACGGCTTGGGCGAGCTTATCGACGCCTTTTTTGAGGCGCGCACGCGCCTCGACGTCAAACCAGAGCTCTTTGGCTGCCATGATTCGTATCTCCTAGTTCGTCAATTGCGTTGCGCTAAGAAACGATTGCGAGGATGTCCGATTCTCTTAGAATCAGATACTCGTCACCGTCCAGCGTGACGTCCGTACCGCTGTACTTCCCGTAAAGAACCTTATCTCCGACTGTTACGTCAGGCTCAATCCGTGCACCCTCATCAGACATCTTGCCAGGGCCGACCGCAATGATCTCTCCTTGCGACGGTTTCTCCTTGGCAGTGTCCGGGATGTAGATACTACCCTTCATCTGTTCTGCTTCTTCAAGCGGCTTTACCACGACGCGGTCAGACAACGGCCTGACATTGCTTGCGCCATCACCCATCTGGCCTCCTCCTAAACATGGAAATGGGCCTTAAACTGATAAATCAGTTCTTGGCTTAGCACTCTAATAAGGAGAGTGCCAAGAGCGAGGTAAGATCGAAAATAGACTCGGGGTGTCAAGCGTTAGCGTTCTCGAATTGCTGGCTATGACTCCAAAAATACCGAACTCGACATTCGCAGTAGGCTATCCACCGGTCGCCAGAGCCTCCATACGCAGAACACCATCGAGACCAACAATCGCGTGTACAACCTGTTCCGCGAGTGATGGGTCGAACCAGTAGCCCAAGTCTGCGAGCCCCATAAATGCTGCTCTTGCTTCACAATAAGCGATGTCGAGTACTGATCCAGCTGAATTCAGAAATAGAGATTCGACAAGACCATCGGACACCCCTTCACTTGCCCGCAATTTGGCCAGACTCGCTTTTTCCTTTTCCGATCCGTGGTGGTGAATCTGCGAGACAAGCAGATTATTGCTCCGCCGGTCAACATCAACCTCAAAGTCAGTAAGGTCATCAACGATTTGGAATGCCGTGCCAAGTTGTGCAACCGCGCACTCTGCCTCAGACAGCTTCTCACTCAGTCCGCTTTTTTCTAACACCTTCGGTGCTGCAAACGCGAGTGCGAAGAGGTCACCTCCACGAATACGGTGAACGTTGTCGAGCATCACTTCTGGCCTAGCGATTTCTTCGACACCCTCCTCTTCCGACCCCTCTAGCCTACCGATCAACGCCATGCGATCAAGTAATTCACGCTGTATCGCATCACACTGAGTCCCATTAAGAATCCCCTTGACTCGTCCCCTTTCAAGTGTCCTCCGTAACAAGCGTTCGAACGACATCAATTGAAGAATCGACATGAAGCGGGCACCCGTGTTCGGTGCAAGGGGCAAAAGCGTCTTGGCCTGGTCATCAAAAATGTTATCAGCGGCGGTTATCGTTCCCTTGATGCAAAAATTCAGCTCCGTATAGAGCGTCAGGCGCGCCTTCGGAACACCTATCGCAGCGAAGATGGAGCGGAAGAGAATGAGGAAAAAATACTCCTGAAGAAAATGAAGCCCTTCCGGAGTCATAGCTTCGGCTGCCGATGGAACGTGCGGCGCTTCAGTAAGGAATTGTTCCGCAATCAGCGTTCGAAGATCTGCGTGCACAATCCGCACCGCTTCTGCCTGAGCTTCCACATCACTCCCAAGACGAGTCCATACACCGTGTTTCTCTAGCAGGCGCACCGCATCCTGAGACCGGAATACAGGGGATAGAGTCATGGGGTTCGAGGCCAGAATCGGAGTGAATTCAAGTTCAAATCTACCCCTCTAAATACTCGCCAGCCATCGCTAGGCCGAAGAGAGTGAGAAACGGTTCGATCCTGTCGATCCTTTCCAAATGTGGCCCGATAGTATTGGAGAAACCCCCGGTAGCTACTACATAGGCGTCCGGGCGATCCCATTCCTCTCTCAACCGTTGAACCATCCCATCTATGGAGTCGATCGCTTGATAAAAGATGCCGCTTTGGATACAAGTTTCAGTCCTTCGGCCAATTACCGCAGGTGGGGGGGCTAGCTCAACGCGCGGTAACTTCGCCGTTCTTGAAGCGAGCCAGTCGATGCCTGTCAGGAGTCCCGGAGAGATCACTCCTCCTTTGAAGACTCCTTCCATCGTTATACAATCAAAAGTCGTAGCTGTGCCCAGATCCACAACGATCGTGTCACGATGGTATAGCTCACGGGCAGCAAGAGTGTTGGCGATCCGATCTGCCCCAACCGACATCGGCTCTTCTACATCAAGCTCGATTGGAAGATTAGATTGCGGATCGATTACCAGAACCTCTCCCGTCACAATTCTCCGTAACGTCTTCGTCCATACTCTGTTGGCGGTCGGAACAACTGAGCCTACTACACCTCTCGTAATCTTGGAGTCGCCCAAGGTATTATTGGATAAGAACGCATGCACCAATACTGTCATCTCATCAATCGTCCGAGACACACTTGAACTGATTCGCCAGTGGCCGGCCAATTCCCTCTTACCTGAAGCCAGTCCAATCACGGTTTCAGTATTTCCTACATCAACAACCAGTTGCATATCACCTCTCCAATGAAGCTCTGCTTTGGGTGCTCAGGGTTAAATCAGAGTCACACTTCCTGATACTACCCGTACCCGGGAGCTGTCTTCACGCTCCAGTATGAGTGCGCCTCGTTCGTCGATACCGCGTGCCACACCACCTCCTTCCTGCTCCGTCGTCACCTCTGATCCGAAAAGTGCATCTCGGCTCAAGAGTTCCTCATAGAGTCCAGAGGGCAACTGATCAAGATACATAGGATCATCGAATACCGGCTTAACTTTGTGTAATTCGGAAATCAAAGCTTCTGCAACGTAGCTGGGTGCCAAGGTCAACTGGCAAGCCTCCTCAAGTGAAGAAGTACGGCCTGTGAATTCTGGTGGGAACCCGGCTACCGGAGTTCGGATATTTACACCTACCCCTGTAACTATCCACTCACCTGCTGACTCACAAAGGATTCCAGCAACCTTACCCCCTTCGAGAAAAACATCATTGGGCCATTTGATTTGAGCGGAGAAACCATCAGCCAAAACCTCTATAGCTCGGGCAACCGCGATTCCTACTATCAGAGGGGCAAACGGTTGAGGACCTGACAAGGCTGGTAGAAGAACCGACATCAAGAGTCCTGTCCCATCCGGTGAGTGCCATTTACTCCCAGCGCGTCCACGTCCTACTGTCTGCTCATCTGCAATCACCACACTGAATGAAGCCGGCTCAGCTTCAGCCAGATCGATCAGGCGGTCATTAGTGGAGCTAACACGGCGGTATATTTCCAGAGACGGAATATCCCATATTTCAGCCCATTCTGATACTGGACGACCCTGCCAACGGTTCAACACCTAGCAATACACATATCTGGGTCAGATCCCTATTTCACCCACAGGTAGGAGAGGAAGAGCGCTCCTATAATCCAGCAATAAATGCCAAACAAATGAAAGGAGCCCTTTCCAAGAGTGGTAATAAGGGTCCGGATCGCTAGAACACCTGTGAAAGCTGCAGCCGCACCGGCCAATAAAAGTGTCAGAGTCGGAAGCGACTGCGACGCGCCAATCTCAGGCAACTGAAGGAGAGTAGCTCCAAGGATCACAGGTATAGCCATAAGGAAAGAAAATGCTGCTGCATCCTCAGCCTTTAGGCCCAACCACAGCGCCACGACTACCGTTGTCCCGGAACGGGAGATACCGGGAATCAGGGCGAACGCCTGGGCCAAGCCGATCACTAGCGCACCAATCCACCCGGGACGGTCTCCCTCGGAAGGGATAGAAATTCTCCGGCTCGTCCAAAGGACTCCTCCTGTCACCAGAAGAGCTACCCCGGGAACCACAGGACTCTCAAACATCACTTTCACCAGATCACCAAGAAAAAGGCCTGTAACAACGGCAGGAAGAGTAGCCAACCCAACCAAGCCCATGTACTCAAAGGCATTCCGTTTCTTATCCAGAATCCCTTTTGATAACTCGGCTATCCGGTTCCGGTAGATGAGGAGGATCGATAGCAACGTGGCCAGGTGCACCCAAACTTCGAAGAGAACGCCGGGCACCTTGATGTCTAGAACTTCTTGCGCCATGACTAGGTGGCCAGAGCTGGAGATGGGCAAGAATTCTGTAGCCCCCTGAAGTATCCCAAGCACGAGCGCTTCCAAGGCTGTCATAAAGACCGAGATCCCAGGATTCGCCGATAATATTCTTCGTATTGAGGTACAATGCGTTCAGAGGAGAAGTGCTTTACCGCAAATGCGCGTCCAGCATCGGATAGCTCCTTCCGGTGCTTGTCATCACTCAAAATCCTGATGCTAGCAGCCGCCATCTCATCAATATCACCAACCTCACATAAATACCCGGTTTTTCCATCGATGATCACCTCGGGTAAGCCACCAACCCGAGATGCAACTACCGGAGATCCACACGCCATTGCCTCTAGCGCAGCCAACCCAAACGATTCGCTGCTGGAGGGCAGGAGGAATAAGTCCGAGCATGATAGCAATTCTTGCACGGGTGTGTATTCCCCAAGGAATACGACCCTGTCGCGGATTCCGAGTTCCTCAACCTTTGCGCGTGCACGTGGAAGATCCGGGCCATCACCTACGAGGACTAGACGGGATGGAATCTCTCCCAAAACACGTGCGAATACGTCTACGACATCCTCCACTCGCTTAACAGGTCGAAAGTTCGAGATATGCATGATGATTTTTTCACCGTCAGGGGCTAGTGTGGCCCGATGGCAAGGCTCTAGGCCAGGTCGATAGATCCGTGTATCGACAAAATTTGGTACTACTTCGATACGGCTTTCTGGCACCGAGAAGTCACGGACAGTCTCTCTCTTTAGAAAGTCCGAAACAGCGGTTAAGCCATGTGAGCGAAGAATCGAAAACTGTGTGATGGCTTGGAAGGAGGGGTGAAGGCCAACCAGCGTGATATCAGTGCCATGTAATGTCGTCACGATCTTCAGGTCCCTCTCCCCTTCGAGCATCTCACAGGCCACCCAGGCAGACGTAGCATGTGGTATCGCATAGTGCACATGAACAAGGTCTAGTTCATGTTTTCGAACTGCGTCATGCAAAGCGACCGCTAAAGCCAATGCATAAGGAGGGTGCTTGAACAGGGGATAATCTTCCATTTCGACTTCATGGAAGAAGATGCGTTCATGAAAATGCGCCAAACGGAAGGGCTGATCGTATGATATGAAGTGTACCTCGTGGCCTCTCTCTGCCAGCTCAAGGCCAAGATGTGTAGCTACAGCCCCAGATCCCCCATAAGTCGGATAGCAGGTAATCCCAATCTTCATAAGCTGGGCTCATCGCCTCGGATCTGAGGGCCAGTTTGTTCATGAACCTCAACCCATGCATCAAGCACTGCCGTGGCCTGCAAATCTATAGAGGCTGTGGCATCAATTATGCGAACTGTCGACGGAAGCTGATTACGGAACCAGGTAAGCTGTCTTCTAGCATAACGTCGTGTATTCTTGCGTATCTCTTCCATGGCTTCTTCAAGCGTCTGATCACCCTCCAAGTACTGCGCTATTTCACGATAACCAGTTGCAGTCATTCCCGGATCATCAAAAGTATAGCCGGCTTCAAGTAAGCTGCGCACCTCACCGACCAAGCCCTGCTCTACCATATATGTCACACGCTCATTGATTCTCTTGTCTATCTCTTCGCGAGAAAGCTCAAGCTGAATTATGAGGCCAGTAAGTGCCATAGCATCAAGCGGTGATTCCCTATGCCAACTGGAAAGAGGGCACCCTGTTAACAAAGCCATTTCGATAGTGCGACTCATGCGCTGAGGACCACCATCAATTGCCAAAGAAGCCCTCTCTGGATCCAACCTTCCAACCCATTTAGCAAGTACCCTGTGGTCAAGAGTACTTAGGTACCGGCGAAGCATTTTGAGGCGTGCTGAATCTACTGGAGGCTCAGCAAAAATTGGCTCTGTGATCGCTCTGAGGAAGAAGCCGGTACCACCTGCGAGTACCGGCACCCGATCGCGCTTGATAATATCTCTTATCCAGGCACGTGCATCACGTGCGAATCGTCCCGCTGAGTACCGCTCATTTGGCTGGACCAAATCAAGCCCATGATGTCGGACCTTTGTCCTTACATCAGCAGGTACCTTGTCAGTCCCAATATCCATCCCTTTGTACACCTGCCGGGAATCCATTGAAATAATCTCGATTTCAAGGATCCGGGCAAGCGCACAGGAGAGTTGTGTCTTGCCGGACGTTGTCGGTCCCGTTAGTGCAATGAAGATCGGCTTGAGTTTGGAGATCACCGCCCAAATTTCCTCGCAAGCTCCGCACTTGAAAGCCGAATAATCGTCGGACGACCATGAACGTCATGATGCGGGAGGTCAGTAGAAAAGAGTTGATCAAAAAGCTCTTGCATCTCGATATCGGCCAACTGCTGACCGGCTTTGATCGAACCCTTACAGGCAAACGTCATCGCAATCTTCTCATGCTGATTTTTCGCTGAGCGGACTAACTCGGAGCCGTGGGTGAGCTCATTGATCATCTCCCGAAACGCACGCTCGGCATTGAAGTAAGGATGGGGGTTAGGCACTGCCCTCAAGATCACCGTATCACCACCAAATGGCTCAACCTCGAAACCAGATCGATCAAGTAACCCGCGAAGTTCTTCTACCAACTTCAACTCCGGAGCCGTCAATCGGATTGTCAACGGGAAAAGAAGCTTCTGTCCGTCCCGCCCACCCAGTTCAAACGCGTCCATCAGTCTCTGAAATAGCACACGCTCATGAGCTGAGTGCTGGTCTATTATCAGGATGCCGTCTCGTGTCTCAGCGAGAATGTAGGTATTGAGAATCTGCCAAAGATTCGGTTGTGACTCTTCCGGCTTCCTTGCTAACTGTTCCTTAGCAAGACCCTCAATCTCAGATCCTGCTAGAAATAAAGCCATTTGAGCGTCCGTAGGCAGATTGCTCAGTTCTAGATTTTCCTTTGGTTCATGAACAGGCAAACGGGGAGTTCTTAGCTCTCTATCTAACGTTGCGGAGCTCTTTTCATCCTTCAACGCAGACCGCACCGCTCTTTCCACTAAATCCTCTATCTCAGAATCTTGAGCGAACCGTACTTCGGCTTTAGTTGGATGCACGTTGACGTCTACGATACCGGGAGAGACTTGTAGGTAAAGGAACATCCAGGGTCGTGCTGTCTGTGGAATGGTCGTGCTGTACCCCCGCTCTGCCGCCTGAACAAGTTTTGGAGCCTTGAATGGGCGCCCGTTCACGAACAAGTAACGCCTCCCGTGACCAGGTTTTGCTGCATCAGGACGCTGAATTAGACCTTTGACCTTGAGACCCGAGCCTTCAGCTTTTGCAAGAATCAGTGTGCCGCCCTGATCTGGACCCCAAACTTGACTTACCCGTGCACCAGCATCTTCCACTGCAGGAAGATCAAGTAGGCTTCTCTTGTTAGATGTGAGAGAAAAGCTGACTCGTGGGTTTGCTAATGCGAGTCCCATCAGAACGTCACTAGCTATTCGAACTTCGACGCTCACCGACTTCAAGAACTTGGCGCGGGCAGGAGCATTAAAGAATAAATTCCTAACCTCAACCGTAGTACCCCTCTGGCGAGCGCTATCCTCGACCGTATCGATACGCCCACCATTCACTACCACCTGGGTGCCCACTCCCTGATCAGCTTCCCGGGTATCGAGATTGAGTCGACTTACAGCCGCAATCGAGGGCAGTGCTTCACCGCGAAATCCGAAGGTGTGCACGCTAGCTAGATCTGAGGATGATGAAATTTTACTCGTAGCGTGGCGATCAAGACTTAGCAGCGCGTCTTCACGACCCATACCAATTCCGTCGTCACTGACGCGTACCTCACCCTTTCCGCCTCGTAACAAGGAAACCTCAACCCGCGAGGCACGGGCATCAAGAGAGTTTTCGACTAATTCTTTAACTATAGATGCGGGTCGCTCAACGACCTCCCCTGCCGCGATTTGATTCGCGACCACATCAGTTAGCACGTTGATTCGCCTAGTCATCGTGAAGCTTATCCCCCTACCACACGCCGTAGAAGCGACAAGCATTTGCACTCGTTAAACGCCCGATTTCAATGGGGTCAGAATTCAGATGGTAGGCAACCGCCTGAGCTACGTATGGCACGTATGCGGGCTCATTCCGTTTCCCGCGTTGGGGTACAGGAGCTAGATATGGAGAATCCGTCTCAATCAGTAATCGGTCTTTCGGAACAGCTCGAAGCAATTCCACAGCTTCGAAGCTCTTGAACGAAGCGATCCCCGAAAATGAGACGTACCAATTCGCTTTCAGAGCCTCTTGAAACGCGAGAACCCCTCCAGTAAAGCAATGCAGCACCCCGGATGTTCCAGGTGGCATAGATCTCAGGGCTTCTGCTATATCGCCATCGGCGGCACGGGCGTGAACAACAACTGGAAGATCGAGTTCGGATCCAAGTGCAAGGTGCGCTGCAAAAAGCCGTCTTTGGGCATCCCTAGGAGCATTGTCGTAATAAAAATCTAGTCCAGTTTCTCCGATCGCTACTATTTTTTCTTGAGTAGAAGCCAATTTTCGAATCTGCTCGATAACATCCTCTGATGCTTCGCCTGCCTCATGAGGATGTACGCCCGCTGTTGACCATGCGCCTGGCCGATCTTTTACGAGAGCAAGTGCCTCCTGAGCATCCTCAAAATTCGAAGCAATGGTGACCCATCGGGTCACACCATTCTCCAGAGCCCGGAGAAGTGTCTCGTCTAAGTCTCCGCTAAAAGCAGCGGCAGTTAGGTGACAGTGACTGTCGAAGTACTCAGACAATGTCCTCGGTCACACCGTCGCAGGCTGCGGCCTCTTCTTCTCACCGGCCTTTCCCATCCCCCAACGATTCTGGATTTCAATCAGCGCTGGAGAAGCAACGAAAATCGAGGAGTAGGTACCGATGATCACACCCAAAATAAGTACCACAGTGAAATCAAAGATTACGGCACCGCCAAGAATAAGGAGCGCTGTGAGTACTGCCAGAGTCGTACCAGATGTGAGAACTGTACGCGGCAGAGTCTCATTGATCGATTCGTTGACGAGGTCAACTGGATTACGCTTCCGCGCACCCTTCTTATGCATGTTCTCACGAATGCGGTCAAAGACCACAATCGTGTCATTTAAAGAATACCCCAGGATAGTGAGGATCGCCGCGACGGTAGGTAATGCGATCTCGACTTGAAAAGCGGCGAGAAAGCCGAGGGTGATCAATATATCGTGCAGTGTAGCGATCACCGCTGCCAAACCAAAGCGAAGCTCGAAGCGGATGGCCAGATAAATGAGGGTAAGCAGGAATGAGAAGAGAATCGCATATAAAGCTTTCAATTGCAGTTCTCCCCCTACCTTAGCACCGACCTGTTCAGTACGGACCACCTCGAAGGCATCCTGACCAAAAGCGGCAGCGAGCTGTGCTTCAACCTCATCAGCAACCGCACCTATTGATCCATCCTCAGCAACAGGTGCTCGCACAACAAATTCGTTCTCTTCACCGAACCGTGTGATCTCATTTGACCCACTAAGCGCATCACGAAGATCCCCAGCAGTCAGGTTCTCATATACCTGAATTTGGATCAGTGATCCGCCTGTAAAGTCAACTCCATAGTTCTGCCAGCTTCCAATGTTCACGACATTTAAGGTCATGAACACAATGCCTGCCCCTAGGACTATGCCGGAAACAACGTACGCCTTACGTCGAGCCTCGATGAACTTGTAGGATGCGTTGTGAAAGAGTCGCATCGCCTTTCCTTAGACGCTAATCGGGTCAGACGCTTTCTTCCCCTGCAGATACAGGAGGAAGAAGGAGCGCGTAACAAATATGGCTGAGAAGAACGATGCGACGATGCCGATTGAGAGTGTTACTGCAAAGCCACGCACAGGGCCAGTCCCGAATTGGAAGAGGATTAGAGCCGTGATAAGCGTGGTCATATTTGCGTCCATGATGGCGGAAAATGCGTTATCAAAACCCTCTTCTACCGCAGTCCTGGTTGCCCGACCGACAGCTAACTCCTCACGGATCCGCTCAAAGATTAGGACGTTGGCATCCACAGCCATCCCAATCGAAAGGATTAGGCCGGCTATACCTGGAACCGTTAGCACCGCGCCTAAAACTGCAAGGCCACCAAGCACAAGTACTACGTAGACCCCCAGAGCTCCCACAGCCAGCATCCCGGCAACCCGGTAATAACCCATCATCACGAGCACGACCAAGGCAATCCCCAGCATCCCGGCGATTCGCCCAGCATCGACAGAGTCTTGGCCCAATGACGGCCCAACAGTTCTCTCTTCTATAATGTTGATCTTCGCAGGCAATGCTCCAGCTCGTAGGACGAGCGCTAGATCAGAAGCTTCCTCAAGCGGTGTCCCAGAACCCATATCGATCTGACCACGGGCACCAATCCGGTCTCGGATAACAGGTGCACTCTGGACCTCACCATCGAGTACAATGGCAAGATTATCCCCAATATGCTGGCCCGTGAACTGCCCAAAAGTCCGCCCGCCGGCGCGACTAAGTTCAAACTGAACCTGTGATTGATTGAACTGAGGATCACGGCCCGCGGTTGCCGTCTCTAATCTATCTCCCGTTAGGAACGGATCTTCCTCAAGTACCCATAAATATCTATAGGTACGGGCGCCCCGGCCCACGAGCTCCATGCCCCATTGTAGAGCTTGGTCACGAGGTAACGCGCGCTGTACCTCGTCCATAGCGAGGAATAATTCAACTGTCGGTATATCCTCAAGAGCGATGAGGTACGTTCCCGGGATGTCGCCCATGTTGAGCTTCGATGAGAATGGCTGGAAGTTATCGAGCGGGTCTTCTTCTTCTGGCACCTCTTCGACGACTTCAGCGGTGTCGACTTGCTCTCCAGTCACTGTCGTGTCCCCACCACCAAACAGGAGATCTACAATCTCTGGTTGTTCTGAGGCGACCACGTCCGCTCCCAGAGCTCTAATCGAATCGATTCCGAGTGCCGCCACGACGCTTCGGTCGATTCTGCTCAACGCGGCCGTCATGTCGGTCACCGGCAAAACGAGTTTGAATTCGAGGAACGCGTTTCGCTGAACGATCTCTTTCGCGCGATCTTGATCATCGATCCCGGCGAGTTCAACAATTAGCCGCTCACCCCCAACCTTCTGGATAAGCGGTTCCTCCACACCAAATTCGTCGATGCGCGTCCGAATGATACGATCGACCCTATCGATCATGTCGGCCTTAGCCTCAACCGTCATGGTTCCCTCAGGGTCATCTACCTCCAGCACCAAGTGCATACCACCTTGGAGATCAAGCCCGAGCTTAAGGCCCTTACTGTATAGCTGCCAGCCAAGCATCCCGGTTATTAGAATAATCGTGATAAGCCGACTTCGTGGTGTCTTGAACATGCATTACCGCGGGCTCAAGAAAATGGCCCCTCTTGGGGCCTTTGCGGTCAGTCTGACCGCGTCTAGACGAGCCGTAAAACTGCCGATGGTGCCCGAATGTGTCAATCGGAACTGAAGTGCCTTCTCCCCCGGGAAATACAAAGTCGGGAACAGGAACGAAGCCACCTAATCCTCTCCGACCTGCTACTCCCTCGAACAAATATTGACCACTAGGAAGCTCTCTGCATTCACTCTTATCTAGGAGATCTGTGGAGTCATCACACAGATCGTAAGATGCAGTATATCAAAGACTTATGCATTTATATATACAGTATATTCTTATGTCCATGGTATGTTATCTCCCTCAGTGTTTTTCAAAGATCAAATACCGGGCCCCCAGAATATCATGAGGGTAGCGGGACGCTACTTGAGACGACACCTTGGGCATTCAACGCACTCATGGAGGAAAGTGATGCGGTTCGCCGTACTAGTGTTGGTTCTCGCTAACCCAGTCCTCTTCCACCCGTCCCTCGCATTAGGGCAAGCAACCACGAACGACTGGGACCTACTCATTCGCAGTGGCACTGTGATAGATGGTACTGGGGGACCTGCTTTCCAAGCTGACGTGGCAATTCAAGGGGACCGGATCGTAGCGGTATCAGAAACCAGCTTGGATCCGGATCGTGCTAGTCATGTTATCGATGCTACCGGCATGGTTGTCAGCCCAGGATTTGTTGACCTCCACGCACACCTTGATCCTCTTCTCCGCCTGCCAAGTTCAGAAAGTCATGTGAGGCAAGGAGTGACAACCGCACTGGGTGGTCCGGACGGTGGTGGTCCCTGGCCCTTCGAGGCACATCTAGAGGCGGTAGAAAAGGTTTCGGTAGGAATGAATGTCGGATTCCTAGTCGGGCACAATACAGTACGACGGACTGTTATGGGACTCGAAAACCGTGCTCCAACCCCACCTGAACTGGACCGCATGAAGGATATGGTAGCAAAAGCAATGGAAGAGGGCGCCTGGGGTATTTCGACCGGACTGAAGTACCTACCTGGTGCATTCTCAGAACTTGAAGAGGTAATCGCGCTCGCAGAAGTCGCAGGTCGAGAGGGAGGGTTTTACACCTCACATCTTAGGGAAGAAGGACTCGGACTTCTGGACGGTGTTGGCGAAGCACTCGAAATCGGAAAACGTGCGCAGCTACCGATCGTGCTTACTCACCATAAGGTGGTCGGACAACCAATGTGGGGGTCATCGACCCGCACGCTCGCTATGGTTGACTCTGCTAGGGAAGCCGGCACCGATGCGATGATCGATCAATACCCTTATACCGCCAGCTATACGGGAATCGGAATCCTTATTCCAGCCTGGGCAATGGCGGGAGGAGATGCGGCCCTCCTAGCCAGAATGAATAACCCAATCTTAGCAGACAGCATCCTCGACGGGATAGCGTCCAACATCATAAACGATCGCGGTGGCAATGACTTGCGTCGTGTACAATTTGCTCTCGTAGGCTGGGATAGAACTCTGGAAGGGAAAACACTGCATGATTGGGCCCTAAGGGAGGGTCTGCCTTCCACGCCAGAGACTGGAGCCAGGCTCGTCATCGAAGCAGTACGCCGAGGAGGAGCGAGTGCGATTTTTCATGCAATGAGTGAAGAAGATGTGGAGCGAATCATGGCGCATCCCTTCACGATGATCGCGTCCGATGGCCGCCTCACCCAACCTGGTGAGGGCCACCCACATCCGAGGTGGTATGGTACTTTCCCTCGAGTTTTAGGTCATTATGCACGTGATAAGAAGATCATCTCGATGGTCGAAGCAGTTCGGAAAATGACCGCCTTACCGGCGGGACGGCTTGGTCTCAACATGCGCGGTCAAATCCAAAAGGGATGGTTTGCAGATGTCGTCGTGTTTGATCCAGTAATCGTTGAGGACCAAGCAACATTCGAGCAACCTCATCAGTATCCGATTGGAATCGATTGGGTGATTATCAACGGGCAAATCACGGTCGAAGAGAGTTCATTCAAAGACGTCCGAGCAGGCCGGGTTCTCAGGCGACATCTAAATTGACTCTGTCTGCGCTCCATCCCCAAGCCTGTGATAGTAGATCTGACCGAGATGCCAACCCAAATGCCAAATCAAGTGTAGCAGGAAGGCACGCGAGCAAATCCTTCCCATCCGCTCCGGTGCTTTCGCTGGATAGATCTCGTCTAGTATTGAATCATCCAGAGTCTCAAGTACGCCGGTAACGGCCACCTTACACGCACGGACATGCTCAATGAGTTCAATCCGAGTGACGCACTCAGAGAATTCAGCCCCACGATCCCTGATGTAGCCGGACTTTCCGAGACCCTCCGCTATGTAATGCATCAAGTTGCCACACACATGTAGTGCGAGGTTGCCTGCAGAGTTCTTCTGATTCCCCGAAACAGCCCACAATTTTGACTCATTCGAGTACTGCCCTATCTCACCTTCAAGTCGGTCTAATTCACGACCGAAGAGAGCTGCAAAATCCCTGCATTCCTGACTATTCATACATTCTGGTCCCAAACTTGTATCGGTGTCACTCTGAAGACCGGCAAGCTACCAGTCTCTCAAAACCACGGCTATCTTTGATGTGCACTGACATACCCTTCGCCGGATGCTGACCACAGTTTGTATCCTGAAAAGGTCTACCCAGTATGACGTCGAGCCTCGATTTCCTTAAGGCCCTCCGTGGGACACTAAGTGAAGAACGCCTAGAACTGGGTGTACCACTCGCCCCTCTGACGACCTTCAGGATCGGGGGACCAGCAGACCTCTTATACCGTGCACGTACCCCTAGTGAGTTGGCTGAGGCCGTGCTCGCAGCAAGAACAGCAGGAGTGCCCTACTTCCTGTTGGGGCGGGGCGCGAACATCCTATTTGGTGACAAGGGATTCCGCGGCTTAGTTATCCGAAGCGAGGTCGGGGGAATAGAGTTTCTCGACGATGTCACTGTTAAGGCAGGTGCAGGTGTAGAAACATTTCCGGACCTAATTGATGCCACTGTAGCCCAAAATCTCGGCGGCCTCCACCATTTCGTCGGGATTCCGAGTACCGTAGGCGGCGCACTCTGGCAAAATCTTCATTTCCTCTCCCCTGCACCGAAACGCGAGCGCACGCTGTTCATCGAAGAAGTCTTGGAGTCGGCAGAAATCCTCACGGAAGAAGGTGAACTCAAAACAGTGAGTGTTGACTATTTCGAATTCGGTTACGATGAAAGTATCCTGCAAACCAAAAGCGACATCGTATTGTCAGCGACATTCCGACTAGATGTCACTCCACTTGCTGACCTCAGGCGCATCATGCGTGAAAACCTTGAATGGCGCGACACAAGACATCCTGATCTTTGGCTTTACCCCTGTGTTGGTTCAATCTTCCGGAAAATTGATGGCATCGGAGCTGGTCGGCTAATCGACGAATGTGGACTTAAGGGGCAAACTCACGGGGCCGCTGGGATTTTTCATAAACACGCAAATATTATCGTGAACCTTGGTGGCGCTACGGCTAAGGAAGTCTGCTATCTGATTAATCTGGCACGGGACACTGTCGCTCGTGAGACCGGCCACGAATTGATCCAAGAGATCACTTTTGTAGGTGACTTCTAGTCCCTAAAGAGTTCCACCCATTCTTCGCCCCAGTCCCACGTTGAAGCTATCGAGATACACTAGGGCCGGGTCGCAAGTTGGCTCAGGGGCTGCGGATCAATCTCATGCCCACCTGAATAAACGAGAATCTGATAAGTAATCCCGGCCCTCTGGAGCCGCTCTTCTTCTTTCATTTTAGATTCTTTATCGAGAGCGGGGTCATCATTGCCCCTGACAATGATGAGTTCGATATCCGTAAGGGCGCTACTTGCTAGCTCCATGTCTAAATCTGGCGGGAGATAATCTCCCCACAAAATCAACCGATCTGGTTGAACCCTACCGAGAACAACCCATCGCACAGCAGTAGCAACACCCTGAGAGAAACCAAGTACGGTTGTGGAAGAGGCAGGACCGACATCTTCCACGACAGTATCTAGGTAACGCACGTAGTCCTGGATCTCAAACTCCCGATCTTCGCGGGTCATCCAAGTGGCGCCAACGATGGACTCGGGGCCGTGGCGCCCTGGTTTTGAGCCTACATAGAACCGATTTAGAGCCTCTGGGGCCACAACCATTCTCGAATCATTCGCTAAAGTTGTGAAACGCCTCAGAAATCTAGCAGCTGTTTGTCTGTATCCGTGAAGCACGTACCAAAGCTCGCCTTCCTGGTCATAGTGTCCCACCCGGTAGTACCGTGCTGTACGGGTCACCTCTAAATGGTGCTCAGTCACCTCTGTCATACTAGCCCCTATAGGTCAACGGCTTCGTTATCACAATCAACTAATACGCTCATCTTCAGTCTACGCGTTGCCGAACCGATGCGTACCCCCGAAGATAAGCGCCTTCTCTGAGAACCTTAACTCTCCACTGGATGGCACGAACTCAAGAGTCTCCTGGTGCGCAACTCCAGATCCTATGGGTGCGCCTTTCACGCTTCCCCGGAGGACGCTGGATCTTCAACAAGATCCTGGGATGGAAAATACCCTATACGGGAAAACTGGGAGCAACAATCCTGACTCTTGAGCCAGGCCATGTGAAAGTTGAACTCCGTGAACGCCGAGCTGTTCGTAACCATCTTCAGTCAATTCATGCAATCGCGCTCGCGAATTTGGGAGAACTGACCACCGGACTCGCCCTGGTAGGAGCAATGCCGGAATCCATTCGCGGGATTCTTGTCGGCCTAGACGTTTCCTATACGAAGAAAGCTCGTGGCACTATTGAATCAGAAGCAATTTGTAAAATCCCTAAAGTGTATGAGCCGATGGATTACTGGGTTGACGCGAAGATCCGTGATAGCTCTGGAGACATGGTGGCTGAAGTCCGCGCACACTGGCGACTTGGTCCCGTCCCGGAAAAGCAGACTACTAAATGAAAAATGATACTCCCCTAACTCATCAAGCGGGAATTCAACTACCACTCATCTGTGGTCCGATGTACCCCTGTTCGAACCCAGAGCTTGTGGCTGCTGCCTCGGATGCAGGAGCGATTGGTGTGGTTCAGCCGTTGTCACTGACTTATGTACATGGGCACGATTTTAGGGAAGGTCTCAGACTAATAAAGTCAATTACTGACCGCCCGATTGGAATGAACGCGCTCATTGAAGCCTCATCTAAGAGATATCAAAATAAGAATGTTGAGTGGATCGACATCGCTCTTGAAGAAGGTGTCCGTTTCTTTATCACATCCCTTGGCAAACCTCGCTGGGTGGTTGACCGCGTATCAGCCGTGGGAGGAGTGGTTTATCACGACATCACCGAGCGCAAATGGGCGCTGAAAGCTCTGGACTCTGGTGTCCAAGGCCTAATCGCGGTTAACAGGAGAGCGGGTGGCCACGCCGGGCCGCTAGCACAAGCCCCTCTTCTGGAAGAAGTCAGTGATTTGGGTCTTCCCGTGGTGTGTGCTGGAGGAATCGGTACACCGGAACAATTCGTAGAGGCGCTCCGACTAGGATATGCTGGCGTACAAATGGGCACGCGTTTCATCGCTACCACTGAGTGTCGGGCAAGTACACCTTATAAGCAGTCCATCCTGGACGCTGAAGAAGATGATATAGTTTTAACCGAGCGGCTCAGCGGTATCCCTGTGGCCGTGATCAACACTCCCTATGTGCAGCGTCGAGGAACTAAGTCAGGCCCCCTAGCGCGCTGGATGCTCCAAGGTCCTACTTGGATGAAGCACCTTATGCGGACGATTTACGCCCTAAAATCTACATTCGAACTCAAGCGTACTTCACTCGATGAACAAGGCACGAAGGACTATTGGCAAGCTGGTTGCTCAGTATCTGGAATCGACAAAATCCTTTCAGCTCGTGAAGTCGTAAAGCGTTGTGCTGATGCACTCGCGGCAGCGCCTTGATATGGAGGTAAAATGAATAAAACCACGATGCTTGCCCTCTTGGTCGCGCTTGCGGGGTTCATATCTACAGATGCCATTGTTGCCCAAGAAAATGGCCTGAAAATTTATATCTCAGCCGACATGGAGGGATTAGTTGGTGCAGTGACCTCTGATCAACTCGGGCCAAGCGGTTTCGAGTATCAGAGGTTTCGCCAGATCATGACCAATGAAGTAAACGCTGCTATTGAAGCGGCTAGAGAGATGGGTGCTACCGAAATTTTGATTTCAGATTCTCACGGGAATGGGGAGAATCTGCTCATCGAACAACTACCCCATGATATCCAACTGATCCGTTCTTGGCCCCGCCCGCTAATGATGATGGAGGGTATCGATGAAACCTTTGATGCTGTCATCTTCATCGGATATCACTCCAGTACAACGAACACAGAAGGAGTTCGAGCACACACCATTTCGAGTGCCAATCTTACAGCAATTCGGTTGAACGGAATTGAGATGCTCGAGGCCAGCATCAACGCTGCTATTGCCGGAGATTTCGGGGTCCCTGTGGTGATGATCTCGGGAGACGACGCAGTCGTTGAAGAAGCCCGGCGCGTAGTGGGGGACATGGAAGGAGCTATAGTCAAATGGGCTCTCGGTTTTCACTCAGCCCGCACATTGATGCCTGAAGCCGCCTACGAGATCATCCGTAACCATGTCAGAGCAGCACTCAGCCGTGTAGAAGATTTTGAGCCCTATATTTTGGAAGGCCCTATTGAGCTCGAAATCTCATTCAAGAACTACCTGCCAGCTGAGGTTATGGCCTATCTCCCGAACGTTGATCGGGTGGACGCTCACACAATCCGTTTTATAGGCAATGACATGACGGAGGTAAGTAAGTTCATCGCGTTTACTACGCGTTACGCTGTCGACATCACGCCCTAATAGGGCTAGAGAGATTCCTAGTCTGGTTACCCAGCCTCTTCCAAGGAACACCGGGGCAGACTATTCACCCGCAGAAAAGACCAGATAAGGAGAAGAGTAGGGCTTAATTAAACGTTCACTAGCCCTGACCGTATGCTAATCCTCTGTACGGCTTTCGCTAACGGGGATGTTCACACTGTGCTCATCCGGCTGCGCGCCACCACTCAATCCAATGTTTGGGTATATCCACGCGACAGTGATTGAAATCGGCACTCCAAGAATCAAGCCGATAAGTAATGCACGGGGAAAGAGTTCGGGCAACGCCAAAATTCTGGATAACACTGATGCGCTCAGGAAAACTATTACTGATCCAACAGCATAGCTTAAAAGAACTATGATGACCCTTCTGATTTTACCCTTACTCACCTTGGTAACTCTGCTAGGAATCTTGCTAAAGTAGATGCAAGTCCCACTTGGTCCTCTATATAAGGAAAATGTCCGCTCTCGAGCACAGCCAGCGAACCTAAGGGGAGCGTATCTGCAAGAGCTCGCGACATCGCTACCGGAGGAATGTCGTAACGACCATGCACGATTAGCGTAGGTACTTCAATCTCAGGAAGTCGGCCCCACCAATCGATTGCATCTAGGTCTTCCCTAAGAAGTCTGGCTACCTCCTGACCATTCTGAGCAGTCCTAACAGAAAGGTTCAACTCTAGCTCATCGACCAACTCTCGGTCCCGGAACATGCTCCTGAAAGATGCACGATAAACTTGGCTAACAGTTGCAGGATCCTGAGCCCGGAACCCCTCGGAAGCCATAAGTCTTTCTACTTCGGTAACATCTTGCACACTCTGAGCAGCAGATTGCCGAGTTGCAGTAGCACCTGAAAATCTCTTACCAGGTTCTACGGGATTCATTAGAACAAGCCCATTCACATTGAGCGGATACTTGCTCGCGTAGCCTAGCGCGATCAGTGCTCCGAACGAGTGTGAAAGCAACGTGATCTTCTCATACTCAAGCGTCTGCCTCAGAACATCGACATCGTCTACAAACGTTTCGAGGCTTATAACATCCGGGGCTAGTGTAGCCTCAGATCGCCCTGTACCTCGTTGGTCGTAGTACACCAGAGTATTTCGGTTAGCAAGGATATCGAGGCCAGGCTGAAGGTAGTTATGGTCCAACCCTGGTCCACCATGAATAACGACTATTGGAGAACCGGACCCAATTACTTCATAGAAGATCCGGCCATCCTCCAGGCTGAGAAGTCCTTGCCTGGATGTTTGCGCTGAAAGAGGGATGGACGAGAAAGTCGCTGCCATGGATGTCACCCACACCACCCGGGAAACACTTCTCCTGAGAGGTGCAACATTCACAGCGAAACGAGTCACTTCATACCCTAGTCGAACAACGGCATAAAAGTCATCTGTATTGACTCCGGGCTAAAGCTCGCCGTGGGATCGAGCAACCTACTCCTATCAAGTCGGCATCCCTGCCGGGTCCGGAGAAGCAAAAGGTGGAACCTGTCCTTGCTTGGATACACTTCCATCCTGAGTCAATTCAGGTTCCTCAGCATGAAGGAAATGGAGCTTCAAGAAACTCGTCACCTCATCAACCAGAGAGTACATAACCGGAACTAAGATCAGAGTGAGAAATGTGGCAAATAGAATCCCCGCGATGATCGCTACGGCCATAGAACCCCACCAAGCCACCTGTTCTCCTCCCCAATAAAAATCCGGGTCTAGAGATCCGTAGAGTCCGAAGAAGTCAAAGTTCAATCCAATGGCAAGAGGCACCAAACCCAAAGCTGTAGTTAATGCAGTAAGAACAACCGGCCGGAAACGGGTCTTTCCACCCCTCACGAGTGCATCCTGAAGATCCATACCATCGCGCTCTCGTAGGACATCAATGTAGTCGATTAAAATTATTGCGTTGTTTACCACAATCCCGGCAAGCGAAATGATGCCCACACCCGTATTGATAATCCCAAACGGCATCCGGAATATCATAAGTCCGAGGAGCACTCCAATCGTGGACATAATCACTGAAGTCAGAATGATGACGGGCTTGACGATCGAGTTGAACTGGCTAATAAGAATGAACCCTATCAGCATCAAGGCGGTCAGGAACGCACCACTCAGAAATGCTTGTGCTTCATCCTGGTCCTGGGACTGACCGGTGTAACGCATGGTATACCCAGGAGTAAGGCGGCTCTCAAACTCAGTCAGTGTTTCTTTTACCTCTTCCATAACCGCATTATTCGTATAGCCAGCTGCCACATCTGACGTGATCGTTGCCATACGTTCCTGATTTTTTCGGCGAATCGCGCCTGCCCCACCCTCAACACTCCAGGTCGCCATTGATATGAGCGGGATTTGGATTCCACCTTCTGCCATCACCGTAAGTTCGCGGAGACCCTCCAACTCATTCCGGTACGGGTCTGCAAGCCTAACTATGATGTCGTATTCGTCATTACCAGTTCGATACTTAGCCGCTTCGGTACCGTTGATGGCACCACGAATGGCATTCCCTACCCTCGAAGTATTCAAATCGTAGAGAGCTGCCTTCTCTCGATCTATCGCTACAGCTAGCTCTGGGCGTGCTTCATCAAGGTCACTCTCTAGGCCAACCAGCTTTGGATATACCGGGGCACCTTCAAGGATACCCAGTAGTTCATTAGACAACTCCTTGAGTTCATCAAAATCCTCACCGACGATCTCTATATTTACCGGTAATCCCTGGGGCGGACCCTCCACTATTTTATCGACTGTTACCGTAGCACCAGCGATTTCCTTACCCACTGTTGCCTGCATTTCAGCCAAAGTCTCAAAGGCGTCACGTTGGCGATCTTGAAAATCGACTAAGGATACACTTAAACGCCCACCCTCCGGCCCTGTTGGACCACCCCCTCTCGGATTCCCGCCCCCTCGACCACCACCACTTCCAGTAACCGACACGACCGACACCCAATCTGAACGCCCACCGACCCCACTGAGTTCTTGTTCGAGTTCACGAACGAATGCGTCCGTTACCTCTGCCCTTGTTCCAACAGGTGTTTCAATCTCAACCACCATTTCCCCGGGAGGCATCGATTCTGGGAAGAACTCCGTGCCCAATCCGAATAACCCGTAACCCACGCCAGTTGCTAGGAAGACAACGAAAGTGCCAGCTAACATCTTAGCACGGTGTGACAGCGCCCACCGAAGTTGGCGCTCATACGCTTCCATTACATTCGGTAGGAAGTTGTTCTGGAAACGCCGGGCTAGCCGTTCCAAGATGAAACGGTAGAGGGCCCACAGAGCTACGATCGTGATTGATAGCAGCACAGCAGAAAGCCGATTCACACCAACAAAAATGAACAGTAAGGTTGCCAGGGTCACACCAATTAATGTCCAATGCATAGCACGCCGCATCCTCCTGCGTGGCACACCATCAAGCTGCATAAACATGGCGCTCAATGTTGGGACGATGACTATAGCTACAAAAAGAGAGCTGGTTAGTGTGATGATCAGTGTCTTAGGGAGGTAGCCCATGAAGTCACCTATCTCGCCAGGCCAAAACAGAAGCGGTGTGAAAGCTGCTAGCGTGGTCGCTGTCGCAGCGATAATCGGTCCAGCAACCTCCCCTGTCGCCTTCTTGGCAGCCAATGTTCGATCCCACCCTTCTTCCAGGTATCGGTAAATATTCTCGACAACCACGATCGCGTTATCGACGAGCATACCCAGGGCAAGAATCAAGCTAAAGAGCACAATCATGTTCATCGAAATGCCCAGGATATTGAGCACCATGAACGAAAGGAACATTGACGCAGGAATTGAGATCGCGACGAATACCGAAGTCCCTGCACCAAGGAAGAAAAGAAGTATGGCTACGATCAAAATGAGCCCGGAGACAATATTGTTTTCAAGGCTGGACACCATCTGATCGATTTCGTTGGACATATCCGACGTAAGTGTGACCTTGGTCGTCGGTGGAAAGAGTGATTCCATCGCTGCGACCTCAGCTTTCACTCCTTCAGCCGTTTCGATGATGTTCTCACCGGACCGTTTGATAACATCAAGAGTGATGACTGCGACACCATCCATGCGAGCGAAATTCTCTCTCTCCGCAAAACCGAAATCTACGGTTGCCACATCCCTCACGTAGATCGGTCGCCCTTCCTCAATAAGGACGACGATGTCCTCTATTAGAGTGGGCTCATCGAACTCCCCGTCTACACGTATCAGGTATTTAGTATCACCAACATCTATGGAGCCGCCTGGAATATTTACGTTCTCATTCCGGATCGCGTCGATTACATCGCTGAGCGCGATGCCATAGAATTGCAGTTTTCCAAGGTCGACATCCACCTTAACTTCTCGTTCCAACCCACCGCGGAGATCCGCTCGTAGAACCGGCGGTAGTGCTTCTAGTCGATCCTGAAGTTCCTCAGCTAATTCCTTCAAGCGCACCAGTCCATATTCGCCAGCCAAGTTGACCTGCATAACCGGCATTTCTGAAAAACTGAACTCAAGGATCGAAGGTTCTTCAGCGTCCTGAGGCAAATCTGACTTCGCCAGATCCACTTTCTCTCTAACCTTTTGTAGCGCGTCATCCAGATCGATAGACGCCTCAAATTCTGCCACTATGCTTGAATAACCTTCTACTGATGTGGACGTTAATTCTTTTAGTTCACTGATGGTGGAAAGCTCTTCCTCCAACACTCGAGTCACTTGACTTTCGACGTCACCCGGGGACACACCACTGTAGACTGTATTGACAGCAAGCATCGATATCGGAATCTGCGGGAAAGACTCTTTGGGAGTTGCCTGATACGATAAGGCACCCATGACACCAATGATCATCAACAATATGACAACAGAGGTTCTGTGCTCGATCGCAAAGCTCGTTGGGAAGAACTCCTTGTATCGTGCTAAGAAGTTAGATCCCGATCTACGCACATCGGGTTCATTCACTCCCGTTTTTTGATGGGGTTTCTTGTCTTCACGCACGCCTCTACTACCTCCCTCCGACAATGTTCACCCTGTCACCGTCTGCTACAGATTTGTGACCTACAACGATCAACTGTTCCCCGGGGGCAATACCTGATTCGATGACTACAAGGTTACGGCGAGTCGGTCCTAGAATAATTGAGCGGACTTCAGCCACTGTTCCCTCACTTCGCTCAGCTATTACAAACACGACGTAACCATCCTCAACTCGCACGAGCACGTCTTGGGGCACGACAATTGCCTCTTCAACTTCCTGGCGAGTTACCGCCATATTGGCGACCATCTCAGGCTTAATACGTCTACTGGGATTGGGCACCATGACCTCAATTGGAAACGTCCGATTTCGAGGGTTTACGCTAGAGCCCACATAACGGATCGGAGCAGTAAATTGCTCCCCAGCGAACACGTCAAAAGCGAGGGTTGCTTCCGCACCGACCCAAACGTCCGGGACGTATCTTTCAGGCACACCTGCGACCACCCGCACCGGATCCAGATCAATGAGCCGTCCCACTGATTGTCCCGGGGCTACCATCGATCCGATTTCTACGTGGCGTTCATCCCAAACCCCTGAGAACGGGGCCCGAATCGTTGTTCGAGCTAGTCGTTCCTCAAGTCCCTTGAGTGCAGCCATGCTTTGCTCCGCACCAAACTGAGCCTCTAGATAAGTGATCTCAGAGCCTATCCGGTCTTCTTCCCATAACCGCTTGCGTCGCTCCCAAGTCTGTCCCGCTAGCTCCGCGACAGCGCGAGCCTGCTCCACTTGTGCTGTGAGTATACGAGCATCGATCTTGGCAAGTGGCGCGCCATTTTCAACTTGCGCCCCTTTATCAACGAAAATTTCTCGGATCACTCCGCTTTCTTCAGCCGAGACCATCACGTCTTGATTGGCCACGACTGCAGCTGTCAACCTGATCTCTTCTACGAATTTCTCGGTCTCAACCCGCGATACCTCGACATTGATGATACGAACAAATTCCTCGGAATCTGTTCCATCTATTCCACCTGCCTCAGCAGTTCCACATCCACTAACTGCAAGTGCGGCTATAAGAGAAAGAGATAACACTCCTCGCTTCCCAGTGTCTGAGTTCTTCATGGTAGTTCGTAACCCTCTCCAGCTGTTTGGATTGCTTCTTGATCAACAAATGGGACTAACCCAGTCGCCTCATCTAATTGTGCACGCGCGACCAGGTAATCGAAGACGGCCTGCGCGTAATTAAATTCACTCTGACGTAGTGCCACCTCCGCATCTATAAGCTCAAACTGGCTTCCGAGTCCCTCTCGATACTGCGCACTTGCTATTTCAAAGCCTCTAGTTGCCTGCTGCACCGCCAGTCTTTGAGCCCGAGCTCGTAACAATGCTTCTACAGACAACTCCAGGAGGCTCTTCACCTGGGCCTGGGCCATATCACGCCCCCGTTGTGACTGGACTTCTGCAGATCGAAGGGCTGCTCGCTTCTGACTGATTCGAGACACCCGTCTGAAGCCCTGAAACACTGGCAGGCTCACCCTGACGCCAACAATGCGAGAGTACGCCCTCTGCCCGTCACCGCGAGCAAAGAAGTTCGGACTCCCATTGTCCTGAGCATTAATGATGTAGTTGCCGAACAGTGTGACCTCGGGGAAATAGCTTGCTTGCTCTAATCTCACTTCACTCTGCCTTAGATCCCGATTTAGCTCCAGCTGCCTCAGGTCGGATCTCAATTCACCTGCCATCCGAAGAGCACGGTCCGATAGTTCTAGATCTCCTGCTTGGAATCCCATGAATTCTAAGATCTCACGGTTATCTGCATCATTATTCTCAAGGTTGTCCAAATCCATGTTGGCCAGCGCCCCCCTCACCGTGATCTCTTCTTGGTCGGACACATCTAGCTCGATCGCCAACTGACGGCGGACTTCACGAATGCTATTCTCTGCCCGCCTGAGGTTGGGTTCTAGATTTGCCAGCTCTACCTCAAGCCGCAGTAAATCGTAGTCTGAAGCAAGCCCAGCCTCGTTCCTCGCTCTTGTTTCGCGAACAGATTCACGTACTCGTCGTACAGAGTTCTCTGTTAGGCGCAGCTGTTCACTCGAGAGCAGGAATTGGTAGTAGGATAGCCGTACCCGAGTCGCGACTGCATGAGATTGACCGCGAACTGCCTCTGATTGGAGTTGCTCAAAGCGAGACGCAGCCCCTACTCCCACGAAAACCGAGGGACGTAGAAGTGGCTGTTCTACAGAGATAGTTGAAGCCCACTGATTGTCAGCCCCAAACCGAACAGGTAAGTAGTCGTCTGGCCCCGCGGTAGGATCGAAGATCGACGCAGGAAGAAAATTGACAGTAGGTGAAATGTTTCTCGAGTAGCTGGCATTCAGATCTACGCTTGGGTAGACCTCACTCCACGCCTCCGAAACACGATCCTCTGCCTCAGCGAGCCCGAGACGTGCTGCCACAATATCAGGGTTCGCTCCTAGTGCAGTTCGAACAGCATCCTCTATCCCGAAAACTATCCGGTTAGCTTGGGCTTCTACCCCAGTTGAACCCAGTCCAACCCCTAAGCTCACGCATATTGGAACGATACCGAGAACGTTCTTCCAGGATTGTATCCTTATCATTATTTCCTTTTCCTATTCGATCTCACGCCTAAGGCGCTGTTTGACCTTGGATATAGAGCTTCTCCAGTTGAGCCGCGAAGCTAGGGGTGGCAAAGCCATTCATCATTCGAGCACCCGATTGCTCGAATAGTGATTGGAATTCCTCTCGGTCCATTGGGAAGATGCCTTGGTGGTAAAGCAGAACCATCCCATGCGCATGCGCCCACATCGTCAATGAGGTTTGGAGTGGATCATCCTCCTTGAGGAGGCCGACCTGCATACATTCGCGAACTCGGTCTACCCAAAACTGATGGACTCCCAACCCCATTGCTTCTATGTCATCCGGAAGCTCCTTCATTCCAAGGCGTTCCGGGCCAGAAAACATAATCTTGTACCAACGGGGGTGTTCAAGTGCAAAATCGAGATACCCTTCACCAGCCTGGAAGAAACGCTCGATCGGTGTGGGCGCCTGTAGCGCCCGGTGTACGTATCCCTGGTAAGCATGGTACGCTTCCCTAACAACATCACCGAGCACTTTTTCTTTACCGTCATAGTGTCGGTAAAGGGCCGGGGCAGTAACACCAACATTCTTTGCGAGCTTTCTCATTGAGAAACCGGATAAGCCAGTCTCTAAATAGAGTTCACACGCACACACAAGTATCCTATTTCTTTGGGCCCCCATGTTAACACCGTAAACATAGTGCCCTAGTCAGTCAATAATGTAAGGGTTATAAATGCTAACGCCGTTTAGTGTAAAAAGGTGCGATAGAAACAGATCACTTACTGAGTACCACACAGAAGAGCCTGGAATGGAGAGTTCAGTCCCTTACTTCGACCTTCGCGCTGAGAATAAGGTCATCCTGAGTTATACGGTCCACGATGTCCATTCCCTCAACAACCCGCCCGAACACAGTATACCCACCGTCTAAGTGTGGAAGCATTGTATGAGCGATAAAAAATTGCGAACCCTCGGTATCTTTCCCGAGCCTTGCCATACCCACAGACCCTCGTTCGAAAGGTATTCCGTTTAACTCAGTTGTAATCTCGAATCCTGGGCCACCCATACCAGAAAAGCCCTCCACATCCCCCCCCTGAACTACAAAATTCGGGATGACTCTGTGAAAGGCCACGCCATCATAACGTCCTTCTTCACTAAGTCGGGCAATCGTTTGAACGGTATGAGGTGCATGCTCCGTGAACATTCTGATTCTAATTCGTCCCCGAGTCGTCTCAGTCACCAACTCAGGAGCTTCACCAAGCCGTCCCAAGTAGCTCCAGTCGATTCGGGTCGGATCATAGCTTGGCGGCGCAGGCAATACTTCAGGAGGTAACCCCAAGCCATCATCAACTCTGATATCAACAGTTGAAACCTCTCCGGTCAATCGTTCGAGTTCTATAGCTGCGGTCCGCCTTATTAGACCAATTTGGTTTCCCAGTGCTTCTCGGAGGATCAAGTGAGCACCCGGGTCACCCGTGATCGCTATCAAACCCAAGATCTCGATAGCCTCTCGGATCTCTGATTCAGCCGCAAATTCCCGGTATACATCAGCCAAGACTTCAGCACTACCAAACTCACCGAAGAGAGGGTCAGTAAGCATCTCTAACCCAGTCCGGTAGACGCTAGCATCGTCGCTCTGTACCGCACCGGCAAAAATTTCATAATAGACTGGTCTGAGTTCAGCATTCTGCCTATCCCCAGACCAGCGACGCGCTAAAGCCTCAACCGCGGCAGTGTTGACCTCTGGATAGGAGGACTGAGCTGCTTCGCTGAGCCTCTGGAGTGCCTCTGTCCCACTCACTTGACTAAGGGCAGCCACACCCACCTTCCAACCTGCCGAGTCGTCTGAGTTCAGTGCGTCCAACCAATTAAATACAAATGGCCCTTCATCCTGCCGGCCTAATAGTCGCAAGAGCGGTTCGGTTACACTTCCATGTCCTAGGTCGGAATCAATCCAACTCTTAATACGCGTAATGATTTCAGGAGGGTGGTCCACTCTCGCGATACTACTCGCCGCCCTAACGGCTACATGCTCGGAAGAGTCTTCAAGACTATTCAATAGAACCTCAAGCACCTCCGGTTGAGATTCTCGCCCAGTGAGTCCTGCTAGTGCTTCAGCCCGCACGCGCCAGTCCTGAGCTGAACCAGCCCATCCGGTTAGTCGCTCGACATCCGAATCATCTCCTAGCCGACCAAGGGCCACTATAAGATGCATGGCAGCCGGATCATCTTTCTTAAATAGATCCAGGACCTCTCGAAGACGTAACACTCTGGATGACCACAGGGATGTGTCTGTTACACGCCCAAAATAGTATGCCGCAGCCACTCTAATATCTGGGTTGGAATCATCTAATTTACTAAATAACAAGTCACGACTGTCCGCATGATCCACGTTGAAGACTGCTCCACTCACTGCGAGCGCAAAGACTCTCAGGGGTTCTTCGCCAGTTAGTACATCGGCCGAGAGAAGCGCCTCAGATGCCAAGGTGGCCTCGATCTTACCTAGAGCTTCTAGGATTCGATATCTGACGTCACGCTGTGTTTCTTGGGTGAGTGCATCTACTAGAACAGGGACTGCGGCCTCGTTGTTAAGCTGACCAATCGCAAAAGCGATGTCCCGTCGTACTGCCGCGTTTTCTTCATTCTGTAACCTGGACACCAGGATCGAAATTGTGGTGGGTTCTTGAACAGATCCGAGAGCGAATGCCGCTCGAGCTCTCAGAGCAGGGTCCGTCGCAAAAAGTGTTTCAGCTAGACCCAGTGCGTCCCGGTCTACTTGGAGGTCGACAATAGCTTGAAGTCTAGGATTGCGGAGCAATCCATCGCTCGTGCGCACAAATATCACGTCGTCCCCTTCTATTGTCGACGTGGTAATCTGACACCCCAAGCAAGAGCAAAGAGTAACGAAAACCAATGCAACCCGGCACAAGCTGACCATGCTATATCCACCTGCATTACTTAGAGGTCTCTGTATATCTATCCCTAATCCTAATCACGGACCCGGCATTCTGTCCTTAGATAGCAGCATTGTCTAGAAACTAGAAGGGCACGAAGTCTAGGTAGGCGTCGAACCTTACAGAGGATAGACTGAAGTATCGCAGATTCCAGGACGCGTCAAAATGGATTAACTGATCAAGGACAGACAAACCAGACCCCACGGAAAAAAGAGTTTCATGATCATCTGTCTCCACGTCAAAACGGTGGTCATAAGGCACCCAAGCGCCGTCTGCAAAAAAGGAGAGATCACCAACAGAGAAGGATCGAGCGATCTCTCCTCGAACACGCGCAAACCGGACTCCTCCAAGAATTCGCGGTGGAAAACCGCGTAGTGTACTTGGTCCACCAAGATACCAACCACGCTGTATTGGAAGGTCACCAACACTTGTGCCGATTCCAGCCTCCAAACTGATCCGCATGTCACGGACGATCGGAAGATCAAGGCTACCGAGTAAGTTCGCGCGCCCGTATTCCGCTGTCCCTGCCCCACCCTCTACGGACACCAACATTGCACCGTGGGGGGAAAGGGGGTCTGAACCCCATTTGGAAGCAAACTCTATTGAACTTCCTAGAAACCATCCGGTATCCACTCCTACGTTAGGCCGCCACTCTGACTTTTCATTAATGAGTCCCCAAATAGTGAAGTCCGACTCGATTTTTGCGGGGCGATGATATTCTCCAAATACACGAATCCGAAGAGAGTTCTCTTCCCTTGAGGAATGTGCCCATTCCAGAGACGTGCCAGACCGTCGGTAGTAGTCGCCATCGTCCCGTCCTGCAACAAGAGCAGTTATTGAGTTCCCGAGCCTTAAGTGTCCCGCACGCTCATCGATGGCAGTTAGTTCATGAAATACACTGACTGTGATTCCGTGTTGTAAGGTTTCTCGGGTAAAGTCCAGTCTCACATTTGGCTTCAGGTTCGCTAGCCCGAGACTAGCCATCCCTGTAACCGAAATTGGACCCATTGGACTTTGTGGTCGAAATTGGGCTCGAACGCCTGGCGAGAATCCCTCCACTCTGTTGTACCTGAAGAGATCTGGACGTTGGAAAGCCCATCTGATTGTCCTCGGGACACCCGAACTTTCTTCTCCTGAGTACCAGTTCTGACTGAATGGAACCGTATCCCCAGGCAAATAAATAGGAAGCGTACAGCACAAAATAAGCTTCAGTGTCACGGCACTCATCAAGTTCCTCGCGATGCACCCATCTAGTTACTATAAGAGGTTACCACGTCACGGCACTTTTATTTGGCTCACTCACCGAAGCAGTAACTTCATCCCTATGATACTAACGTAGACCAGTATCACTTCGAATCACCAAATTGGGAGTTTTCAGTAAGTGGATGGATTGAACTTTAAGCCCGCACCATTCTGCGCTGCTCGCTGGGCGCACGGATGTCATGCTCAAACCCTCATGGCCAGAATCTTGAGATCTCCAAATGGCCCACCGTATCATCGCGAACGGCTGGATACACCTGATGGAGATTTCCTCGACTTGGATTGGGGACCAGAGCCTTCGTCAGATTCACCAATCGCACTAGTACTTCATGGCCTCGAGGGTTCTAGCTCCAGGCGGTACGTCCGGAACATTTGTAGGGAGCTTTTCATTCGGGGTATTTGGCCGGTCGCTCTGAATTTCAGAGGCTGTAGCGGAGAACCCAATCGGAGGCCTCGCTACTACCACTCGGGTGAGACTAACGACCCTCAATTCATACTCGCGCTTCTTCGTCAACGCTTCCCGAACAGGCCTATAGGCGCTCTCGGATTTTCGCTCGGAGGAAATGTCCTACTCAAGCTCCTGGGTGAGGAATCTTCGGATGTCAGAGGGAAACCTGACTCCGCTGTAGCAATTTCAGTTCCCTATGATCTCGCTGCAGGCTCTCAACTTCTAGAACAGTCCTGGATGGGGCGCTTTTATGCTGCTTACTTTCTGAGATCACTAAAGCATAAAGTCCGTATAAAACAAGAACTTCTTAGCCCGGTACTTGATCTAAATGTCGTGCTGAACTCACAAACGATTTGGGAATTCGATGACGTTGCTACCGCACCATTGGGTGGGTTTGAAAATGCAGCTGCTTACTACGCAGAATCCAGTAGCTTCAAGTTCTTGCGAGACATCGATATTCCTACACTCTTAATTCACGCAGAGGACGACCCTTTCTTACCAGCCCAGTCAATACCGAGAACGGAAGTATCAGACAACCCGATGATCCAACTCGTGATTCACCCAGTTGGTGGACACGTTGGATTCCTAGAGGGAACACCTACAAAACCAACATTTTGGGCAGAAGTAGAGGCTGCGCGATTTCTTGCTGAGCAGTTAAATGGTGATGCTCGGTAATCCCATTACAACTATCTGACTAAGCAGTGACCTGATCTCGAAAGAAGGCTCGCCCATGCCACATATCTGAAGCCGGGCGTTCGAGATCCCCTGAACGTAAGTCATGGATTCTTGTAAGACTGGTATCAAACACCTTGGTCGCCAAAGTGACAGTTCCAGCTCTAGCGAGTGCCCTGAATTGAGATCTTGATACACTTCGAATATCAGTCCCCTCTCGATACCAGACCGGTGCGTGGTCGACCAATGAGACTCCAATATCTGAACCAAGCGTCCGAAGTTGGTTCACAAGAGCGTCGATAGAACATCCAGAGGGTAATTCAGAGTCGACATCTACGCCTACAATCAAGAACCGGCTGTCCCGGAGTTCCCCTGCGCAGCGGAGAGGAATCCCATGTGCCTTCCAATCATCCAGAAAGGAGTGGACTGTGTCGATGAAAACCTCAGACTCTCGACCCGAGAGAGCACGACTGCATGGAAAAATCCATAGCCGCCCGTGGTCCGGTAACTCCCCAAATGAGATTCGTGCCATCTTCAGGTATCTGCTCTAACGGTGTCACTCACGGACGTTGTATCGGGGGGGGGGCCTTTATCCAAGAGAATTGCCGCCCATCGAAGATCTTCTGTGTTCTCGAGCAAAATCTTGACGCCAACAGTCAGTGGTACTGATAGAAGAGCGCCTAGAGGGCCCCAGGCCCATCCCCAAAAGAGAAGGGATAGGATAACAACGAGTGTCGAAAGTCCTAGACTTCGACCCATCCATCTTGGCTCGATGATGTTACCAACAACCGTGTTTACAACGATATACCCACCTGCCACGACAATCGCGTGA
>DLRL01000074.1 GCA_002501085.1 Gemmatimonadales bacterium UBA7889 | reverse complement strand
CGTCTTCTTCTGACGACTCTTCTGAATCGGAAGAAGTTTCTTTTTTGTGTTTTTTCTTTAGTTCTCTATAACCGACTGGTTCATCTTCAGGTCCACTCTCAGCCTCAGCCTTTTCTGCCGCCAAAGCAGCAGCTACGGCTCGAGCTTCCTCGATCTCCTCTGGAGCCTTCTTGTCCGGAGTTTCAGTGATTTCAAGTTCAATCTTCCTATCAACCGCATCTGAGTGAGTTACCCGGATGCTCACCGAGTCACCTGGCACGTAGTATTCATCAAGGGTTTCACCTTCATCTATGCCAGTATCGCTCAGTGAGATGAACCCTTCAACATCATCTCCAAGATCAACTGTTAGACCGTCCTCTTCTATCCGAACCACTACTCCGGATGATTCAGCGTTGGGTGCGAAACGTTCAACGAGGGTTGGCCAAGGATCATCTGTGAGTTGCTTTAATCCCAAAGAAATCCGTTTGTTTTCCGGATCCACATCAAGAACCATTACATCGATTTTTGCGCCCTTTTCTACGATCTCCGAAGGATGATGAACCCTTTTGGTCCAGCTCATATCTGATACATGGACAAGTCCATCGATTCCATTTTCAATCTCAATGAAGGCCCCGAACGAAGTGAGGTTCCTCACTGTTCCACCCAAACTCGTTCCCGTCGGATATTTTGCAGGTAACCCCAACCAGGGATCTTCTTCAATCTGCTTCATTCCTAGTGAGATCTTCTCATCTTCTTGATCAACCCGAAGGACTACTGCTTCGATAGATTCACTAATTTCAACTACCTTCGAAGGGTGTCGTATATTTCGAGTCCATGACATCTCCGAGATATGCACCAGGCCTTCTACCCCTCGCTCAAGCTCAATGAAGGCTCCGTAATTCGTTATAGACACTACTTTTCCATGGACACGAGCACCGACGGGGTACTTCTTCCCAATATCCGTCCATGGGTAAGGAAGTAATTGCTTAAGTCCAAGCGAGATTCGCTCTCGGTCCCAATCGATATCTAGGACTTTCACATCGATACCTGTTCCGATATCGACGACCTCGGAGGGATGCCCAACACGGCCCCACGACATGTCAGTGATATGGAGAAGCCCGTCGAGCCCGCCAAGATCAATGAATGCACCGAAATCCGTGATGTTCTTGACCTGTCCCTCTCGGACCTGACCGATGAGGAGTTCCTTGACTAGTGTATCACGTTTCTTCTCGCGCTCGCCCTCAAGTATCACTCTTCGTGAAACTACGATGTTCCGACGACGCTTATTCAGTTTGATGATCTTGAACTTATAGACCTCTCCTATGAGATCCTCGATATTCGGAACCCTCCGCAGGGCAATCTGTGATCCCGGAAGGAATGCATCCACTCCCATGAGATCTACAGTGACGCCACCCTTGATCTTTCGCACTAAAGTTCCCTTTACCGGACGGTCTTCGTCATGCGCTTCACGGATCTTCTCCCAGACCCGTAAGAAATCGGCCTTCTTCTTCGACAACACGACAGCACCGTCGTCATCTTCAAGGCTTTCGAGTAAGACCTCAACTTCTTCCTCTTCAACGGGGGGGTCTTTGAATTCGTCAAGAGGAACCGCCCCTTCACTCTTAAAACCGAACTCTAAGATCACTACTGCATCGGTTACTTTGAGGACGACAGCCTTGACGATCGCCCCTTCCTTAAACTCTTGGAAATCTGCACTGAAGTGAGTAAGAAGAGTCTCAAATTCTTCTTTCGAAGTAGAGAGCTCTTCTTCTCCGTATGGGTCATTGAAGAGTTCCGGTGAAATCCCATCAACAGGCTCCTGAACAGAATTCATCGCCTGTGCTTCTTGGGCGGATAACGTTGTCACTTCGCCTGTCATAGCGTCGACCACTGTCTCTTCACCAGAATCTAGGTCGTCGTCAGTCGAATTTTGGGATCCTGTTTCCAGATCCTGCGGACCCGAGTCGTTTTCAGGCTCTAGGATATCACTCATCACAACTCCAATCGTTACCCGAACGAATGCAAGAGCAACGGAACCGGTGCTTGGAGGACAAGCCCGGGTTGAAGGGTTATCGGGAGCCGAAAAGCTAGATTCTGTCTACAACAGGGTCAACCGATGTGCGAGATCTACAATAGCCTGTACCTGTTCCTCGAACGCCAATCCCGTCGTGTCGAGTTCGATAGCACCGCTTGCTTTCTTGAGTGGTGAAATTGTGCGCTGGCTATCTGATTGGTCCCTTGTATTAAGGGCGCTTGCTTGTCGGGCAAGCTCAAAATCATCAGAACAATCCTGCCCTATTTGTCTTAACCGTCGCATCGCCCGTTCCTCTAAGTCAGCAATCAAATAGATCTTGAGTTCAGCATGGGGGAAAACCACGGTCCCCATATCTCGGCCGTCCGCGACTAACCCTCCATCTTCCCCAGCTTTTCTTTGTAATCCCAAGATACTTTGGCGTGAGGCCGGTAAACTGGCCACAAAGGAAACACGATCCGTAACCCCAGGAGTCCGAAGTTCGCTATCTACCGCCTCACCCCCTATGAGGACCTGGAATCCATTCTTAGATGTTTCCAGGTTGATATCTAGGTTCGTGAATCCTTGCTCGCTGAGGCTTTCCCAGTCTGCCTCTACCACACTAGATCTAAGAAGCCCGAGGGTTAATGCCCGGTATAGAGCTCCCGAATCTAGATGACGAAAGCCCAATCTTTTGGCTACAGCCTTTGCCGTACTCGATTTTCCAGACCCGGCGGGACCATCGAGCGTAATAATCGGTCCCTCACGCCTGGAATCTACTCTCATACTCAAGCGGTTTGGGTGAGTTTATCAAGAAGTCCCCAAAATCCTGGAAAGCTGATATCGGAGAGCGTTGGATCATCAATCTCAATATGAGTCCCCTTTAGCTTTGCGAGTACACCGAATGCCATAGCAATCCGATGATCACCGAATGCTCGGATTCGTCCCTTTAACGGACCTGTTGTGCCCTCTATTTCAAGTCCGTCCTCATGTTCGACGACCTCCACTCCCAGTGCCTGAAGGTTATGCACTAACGAGTGAATCCGATCTGACTCTTTGAGTCTAAGTTCACCGGCACCACGGATGGTTGTCTTTCCCTCTGAACAGGCACCCATTACGGCGATGATTGGAAGTTCATCTATAACAGCCGGGACCTCTTCTGGGTCCACCACAATATCGTGCAACTCAGAGGGACTGGCTGTTATTAGACCTCTCGGCTCACAAGCATCCCCTGAGCCAGTCTCCTTGATCGTCAAATCAATTCCCATTCGGGAAAATACATCAAGGAATCCAGTACGAGTGCGATTAAGGCTGACGTTATCTATGGTGACTGAGACACCAGCTCCCCCGAGGGCGGCGAATGCGAGGACGAATGCGGCAGAGGATACATCCCCTGGAACTGAAAAATCGAGGGGAGCAATAATGTCAGGGGGGTTAGTGAGTTCCACTCGATGACCATTTGGTATGTTTCGAGTTGAAGTTGGAACCCCTACCTCAGCGAATAGACGCTCAGTGTGATCTCGCGACTGCCACGGTTCTGTAACCACTACTTTGGTGCGCCCTGCGAGACCAGCTAAGAGGATTGAACTCTTTACCTGCGCACTAGGTACTGGGCTCATCCAGTCGATTGAGCGAAGTGGACCAGAACGATCAACTCGGATAGGTATGCATCCTTCTTCGCATAAGTGTTCTAAGTGCGCTCCCATCGCGCGGAGAGGGCTGCAGATTCTACGCATCGGGCGAGACTGCAGGGAAACGTCGCCCACCAAGGTGGCTTCAATCTGACTACCAGCGAGGACGCCGAGAAGAAGACGGGTTCCCGTTCCGCTATTTCCTAAATCCAGATCCTCCAAGGGAGGTCTCAGACCATCCAACCCCACTCCGGTAATGCATAACTCGCTCCCGTCTGAGGGGATTCTCGGAAGTGCCACGCCCAACAGGCGGAGAGCTTGAGCAGTCGCTTCGACGTCACCACCATGTAAGAGTCCTCTCAAACGACTCTCACCCGAGGCAAGTGCAGCAAGTATCAGCACTCTTTGGCTGATTGATTTATCGCCTGGGACGTAGGTCTTCACGGAATCAGAATCTTTTCGCGTCTTATTATCACCGTGAAGTTGTTCCTTTACCTACCTAGCACACGCCCAGGTTGTCAAAGCGGCTTAGTTCTGAATGTTTGGTCACGAACCTACCTCACTTAGAGAGCTGTTATCGTAATCCACCTCTAAACTGAGGCCGTCATGGGCAATCCTAGCTCCACGAAAAACTGCGTTCGCCTCATTCTTTAATATCCCAGGATCCTCTGAATATCTTGCCGATAAGTGAGTGAGTATAAGCGAGCGCACATCACATTCCTTAGCGACACGTGCTGCTTCGGCCGCAGTACTATGGAATGTCTCTCGAGCCCTGTCCTGCTCTTCATCACTAAATGTCGCTTCATGTATTAAGATGTCGGCGCCTCTCGCACACTCTACTGTCGCCTCACATGGCCGAGTATCCCCAGTATACACGACTCTGCGGCCAGGCCTAGATTCTCCCACCAGATCTTCAGCGTGTATTACGCGCCCGTTGACCTCAACATCCTCTCCGTGATGCACTTTCCCGAAAAGTGGGCCCTCTGGGATTCCAAATTGTCTTGCTTTCTCCACATCAAAACGCCCAAGGCGTTGATCCTCAACTAAACACCAACCCACCGCATTATTTCCATGATTCACCGGGAATGCTAGAACCTGATAGCCCTCACATTTCAGTCCTTCTCCGGGCCGTACGCTCTTGATTTCCACGGGGAACTTCTCACGCTCGACTCCTAGCCGGACTACATCTTGCAGAATCCGCTCTGAACCCACTGGACCGAAGAGGGAAATCGGTTCTGTCCTACCTTGAAGGGCCATAGTTCGTAAGAGACCGGTAATTCCCAGAAAATGATCCGCATGGAGATGTGTAATGAATATCCATTTGACGGAAAAACCCGTCCCGAAACGCATCATTTGGCGTTGCGTCCCTTCGCCACAGTCAAAGAGGAAAAGGTCCCCCCCACGCTGTACCGCAATCGAACTCACATTACGTCCGACGGTAGGCCTGGACGCTGCAGTTCCTAAGAAAGTGATCCGGATCATTGAATCAGATTTTAAGGGCTCAAGGTATAGTGTTCACCACAAACGTATCTGAAACTGGAAGGTACGACCCGGCTGCGGGAGTCCGCATTGGTCATAAACAGAAGCGTCAGTAGCATTCCTCAGGCCTATCCCTGCCTCTACGCGTGCCAAGCTTGAGCCCGAATGAAGCCTAAAGAAACCCCGTAATCGCAGGTCAAGCATTCCGTTGCCGGGCA
>DLRL01000020.1 GCA_002501085.1 Gemmatimonadales bacterium UBA7889 | reverse complement strand
TAGACGGGAGCACCACACCGGACGTGTAAAACAGTGTTGTAGTCCAGCGGTGGGTGCGGTGAAATAGGGGGGTGCCGGACACAATGTAAGAGCTCTCACAATCTCTGATATATGAACTCCTCAGTCCGCTTGAGGGCCTGTTCTAGATCCGTAACGAGATCCTCAACATCCTCAATGCCAATCGATAGCCGGAGTAGGCCTTCACCAATCCCTGCCGCGCGCTGAGCGGCTTCATCCATCGATGCGTGGGTCATGGTCGCTGGGTGTGTGATAAGGCTCTCGACACCTCCCAATGACTCAGCGAGAGTGAAGTAGCGGAGTCCACTAACAAACGCGTCTACAGCCTGACGTCCGCCCTCAAGGTCAACACTGACCAAGCTCCCCCATCCAGACTGCTGCTTCATAGCAATCTCATGGCCCGGATGCCCCGGAAGGCTTGGATGATGGACTCTCTCGACTACTGAGTGACCGCAAAGGGTTTCGACCACGCGAATTGCGTTCGCCTCGTGGATGCGGGTTCTAGCCTCAAGCGTACGGATACCCCGGAGCGTCAGATACGCATCGAAAGGTGCACCGGCTACCCCTAGGCAGTTCGACCACCACCCCAGCGTCTCTAACAGTGCCGGATCTCGAGCCACGACCGCCCCACCCACAACGTCGCTATGACCATTCAACAACTTCGTCGTCGAGTGAACAACGAGATCTGCACCAAGTTCAAGCGGTAGTTGATTAGCAGGGGATAAGAACGTGTTATCCACAACCGAAACTGCACCAATCTCACGAGCCAACCTCGCCCAAGCATCAATGTCTGTAACACGAAGCAGGGGATTGCTCGGCGTCTCGATCCAGATGATGCGGGGCCGACGCTCTCTCGCTAACTGAACGGTCTCAGGTAAGCGCTGGTCAACGAATTCGACATCGAAGCCAACACGCTCACTCTCTGCTAAGAAAAGCCGGTGACACCCGCCGTAGCAGTCGTGGGGTGCCAGAAGCAGGTCCCCACGCGAGAGTAGCTTCGTGGCCAGCATCACCGCGGCCATCCCAGAAGCCGTGATCACAGCACCCGTCCCATGCTCGAGTCCAGCTATTGCATCAGCGAGTTGATCCCGCGTGGGATTCGCGGTTCTGGAGTAATCGTAGCGTCCAGGTATGCCCGGCGCCGCGAAAGCGTAGTTCGCTGAAAGGTAGATCGGTGGAACCACAGAGCCGTACGCAGTGTCGGTGGCGATGCCGGTTCTCACTGCCCTTGTGATTGTCCCAGTACCCTTTCGTCGAATCGGTTTCACTCCGACACCATTGGAAGAGCGGGCGCTCATTGTAGGACCTCCTTTGGGCTGGCGAGTGCAAGCCTGATTACGTCTGAAACTTGTCGCGACTCCTTAAGGAACGCGTCGTGCCCATAGATGCTGGAGATTCGGATGTGCTCTGACGACGATGGGAGTCGACTCGCCAGATCCTCCACAAGCCACGGCGGTACTAGGGCATCGGTGTCGAACGAGACCAAAGTCGATGGTGTCTTGATCGCTGATGGATCCGAGCAGTGCAGATCGATCGATTCAGATAGCTGCAAGAATCCATCGGTGTCGAAGCAACGGGAAAACGCTCGACCTCGGGCCTCTAGGTAAGCCTGTACCTCAAAACACGCTGCCTTCTCCTGATCGAAATACGTTGGATTTACGTCAAAGCGGTTCTCGAACTCTTCAGGACTCCTATAGGTCGTCATCGCCAAACCTCTCGCGAGCGCGAGACCCCGGTTACTATGGCCTACTTCTTCCGCAAAACGCACGAGTGAGCGCTGGAGGCTGCGCCAGGCAGTTGCCATGGGGTGGGTGCGGTGCGCCGCACAGAACAGAAGCAATTCGCGAGCGCGTTCCGGAAAGAGCTCTGCGAAAGCCAGCGCGACCATTCCCCCATATGATGCCCCAATCAGGGAAACGTGCTGAATGCCCAGTGCATCCAGAACCTCCGCAAGCACACGAGCTTGGTCTTTAGTGGTGATCGGGCCGGGTGTCGGAAACGGGCACTGTGCTCCGCCAAGGAATTCAACTCCAATCAGGCGATGCGTTGAAGGATCAAGTGCTCCGCCAGTCTTGACGACATCCGCCCACCAGCCAGGGGATGGATTTGCTGCCGTGGGCTGGAGGTGGCGGCCTGCTGAAATACCACCGAGTACCACTATGGGTGAACTGTTCGTTGGGCCATGAACCTCCCAAAGGAGATCAACATCATGTTTCCCGTGGTAATCGAGCCTGATACTGCTACGGCTAGAACCTTCTTCATGGCCGGGGGACACCCCGGTAGAGCAGTACGCGTTGATGTCCGGGACATCATGCGATAGAAGAGATCGTGTCATGTCGAACCCCCAGGCCGAGCTTAGCTCATCGGACCCCTGGAGATCACCGCCCAAGAAATGGCTACCGAGCAAAAGCTCGACGGACGGCTCATCTGTCGTTGAACCCAAGGGTCCATCGCAGGAGTTGGCACCTTTTGGAATTGCCACATTCCACAGGTTGCCCCGGCGTCTAAGGGCCAGTCCCTCAGCCGGTCTCGATGAGTTATGTAAGAGGCCAGACTAAGCACGGCCACCTTAGTAGTCAACCGGACAGGGTTGCCCCGGTAAACTGCCCTTTTGCTTCCTGAACCCACAGGACTGCAACGTAGATGGGAGCACCACACCAGACCGAGCAGCGCCACCAATTTTTTTTTCAGGAAACGGCGTTTCAGTCGCGGCGATATGTGCGGAGTCCAGCCCTCCGAATGTCGCGTACTTGCTATCCCGAACGGCCTGAACCGGGGTCGCTTTGCTGGCGTGATTCGTGAACCAGGACGCATCTTTGGAGTATGCGCTACATCCGACTGACAGTTGTGCTCCTGCTCACAGCGTGCAGGGACGGGGGGAATACAAAGTAGAATGACCCGCTCCATCCTGATTGCATTCGGGAGCTTAGTCCTTCTTTCTGCGCAACCCGCGAGCGGCCAACTCCCTCCGGGCGCGAGGACACCCACCCGGGCAGAGATCGAACGGACCGTTCCCCCGATCGGCCGGGACGTTCCGTTTCATCTGGTGGACGGGTTCATCATGGTGGAAGGAGCCGTTAATGGGGAGTCCGGGTTCTACATGCTCGACACGGGTTCACCATTCGCGTTGTTCCTGAACAACCATCTTCTCACGCTCGGCCCGTCTCGGCAGATTGCCTCCGGTTCCGCTGGCTCAGGTCAGAGAGTGGTCGTGCTTGCCCACGAGAACGTCAATTCTCTCACCCTGTGGGGTGACGTTCGATTCAGAGACGTGGGGTGGGCGCAAAGTGCGGACTTCGGCTTCATCGAACAGGGTATTGTGCCACAGTACCTCGGATTCATTGGACATGGGATTCTGAAGAACTTCGAGTTTACGATTGATTACGATCGCAGCAATTTGTTCTTCTCCCGGCTCGACCCCGATGGTGATGCGCTGGTAAGCCGTGTCCAGCCGGAGGACGTGCACGCAACCCTGACGTTCACCTGTCGTGATTGCGATGGCCAGAAGAACCAGGTCCCGTTCAGGCTTGCCGAGATCCCACTGACTCTCGGAATAGATACCGGGAATTCAGGCGGCCAACTCACCCTGACAGCAAGAACCAAGGAAGCTCTTGAGCATTCGGGACACCTCACTGCTCAAGGCGAGTCCTATACCCTCGAAGGACTGAAGTACGAAGAAGTAAGCTTCTCGGTAGATGGTCTTCGAGTCATGGTGGGCGAGACTGATGGAGGAACCCTCGGCTATAGCCTCCTACAGCAGTTCAAGACGGTGTGGAACTACCAACTGGGGACCCTGGTCCTAGTCAGGTAGCACCACACCGGACCGCGCAGCAGCACTAAAAACAATTTCAGGAAACGGCGTATCAGTGGCAGCGATGTGTGC
>DLRL01000072.1 GCA_002501085.1 Gemmatimonadales bacterium UBA7889 | reverse complement strand
AAATATTCCTAATAAAAACCCCCAAAAGAGGGGGTCTAAATTGGTAGCGGGGATAGGATTTGAACCTATGACCCTCGGGTTATGAGCCCGACGAGCTACCAGACTGCTCCACCCCGCAATAGCGGAAAAGAAGTTAGTCGGGCCGCAGATGAGAGGTCAACCCGTTTTTTTGCCCCCCTAGGCTCATCCAACCAAGGAGCGGAACCCTGTTGAGACAACCCCCCAACGAGCTTTACCTTTCCCATCCCTCGGGACGTGGCGCAGCCCGGTAGCGCACCTGAATGGGGTTCAGGGGGTCGCCGGTTCGAATCCGGCCGTCCCGATTTGGGAAAAGATTCGGCAGTAACGATTTAGGAAAACGGGAGAGTCCAGGAATGGACTCTCCCGTTTTCTTTATGTGGCTAAGCTTGCTCTCGAGACCCCTGAGGGCTAGAAATCGACGTAGAAAGTGAGGTTAAGACTGCTCGAAGTCGTGGACGGGCCACGACAAAGGAACAGAAGAATGACTCCCAAGCGACTTCTATTTTTCTCCTTAATTACAGCTATCGTCAGCTCAGGCTGCATGATCGGTAACTCTATATCCGTTAGCGAGGATGCAAGTGCAGGTTCAGAAACGGATCAGGTGTTCGAGCTAAGAACATATACAGCGGCAGAAGGGAAGTTTGACGATCTGCTTGCTCGATTCAGGGACCATACTCTCCGAATCTTCGAAAAACATGGTATGACGAATGTTGGTTATTGGACCCCACAGGATGAGCCACTCTCAGCCAACACCTTGATCTACGTGCTGGCACACCCTTCACGTGAAGAGGCAGAACAAAGTTGGCGCGATTTTTCAAGTGATCCAGAGTGGCAAAGCGTTGCTGAAGAATCACAAAGGGATGGCCGGCTAATTGTAGGTCTAGAAAGACTCTTTCTAGACCCAACGGACTTTTCTCCCATGCGGTAAACAATCACGGAAGGATCGCCGATTGGGGTTTCGGGGGCTATTCTCGGCAGTGAGGTCAGGAGTCATCAATCTGGGTCGAAGCAAGGCGTGGATGCTTTGCATCGCTACCAAAGCCGTAGATCAGGAGAGACGGACAGCAGCAGATGCGGCCCGGTACGAGTCAGTGGTGGAATACCTCACCACAAATAGAAGTCGACGCTAAAACCTAAGAATACATGACAACAAGCTGGAGATGACCATGCTTCGCAATATCTTTTTTATGTGTTTAGTAATCCTCACGCCGGTTCCCATTTCTGCTCAAATGGGACGGCAGCTAACACTTGAGGACTACTATAAGATAAAGAGCGTCGGGTCTCCGTTGATCTCTCCATCAGGCGATTGGATCACATTCACGGTATCTCAACGTATTGAAGAGACAAATGGGACCACAACCGAGTCATGGGTGGTACGATCGGACGGATCCGGGATGCCCGTTAAGGTGCAACGCAATGGCCAGAATGTTTCCAATCCTCGGTGGACTGATGATGGGGATTTAAGATTCAGTCACCAAGATGCCATCTGGCTTACTGACCCTGAACGACCAGACGGGCCTGCAGTAAGGGATGAGAGTGTTGCTTCGCCGGGTGTGCAGAGCCCGGATGGGCAATGGGCGGCACTCACACAAGATATGCCCAAGCCTGAGCTCCCAGAATCCAACCTATCAGAGTTTGAACGCCGACATGAGGAAAGGTTCAGAGGGGATGCTTTCGACTGGTATCCATTCCGGAGGGACGGTCAGAGATTCCCTCTCCCTGATGCAGGTGAGCGAGCACTAACCGAGATTTTCATCTCAGCTACAGACGGTAGCGAGAGACCACGGCAGCTTACACAGCTGGGGTTACGACCAGGCAACCTGCGATGGAGGCCTGATGGCAATGGGCTCCTCTTTACAGCTGATGAAGCAGTCCTTGATGAACTTGCCTACGGCCGCTCAGATCTTTTCTTGCTCACTTTCGAGGGTGAACTGACTCGCCTCACCAACGACGGCTATACATACTCGGGCGCTGGGTTCTCACCCGATGGCCGATGGATCTCCTATACCCGCGCCTTCGGTACCAACATGATCATCGATCGAAAGTTGAAGCATGGCGGGCCAAGAGACTTGTATATCCAACCAGCTGATGGTGGTGAGCCGCTGAACCTCACTGAAGACTGGGACCTCGACCCGGGCAATCCGATGTGGTCGCCCGACAGTCAGTACATCTACTTCGTTACCGGAATCGGCGGAGCCAGGCACCTCTTTCGCGTCTCTCCGAACGGCGGAGGTGTAGAACAGGTTACGACTGGACATCGACGAATCAATGGCCTCGACATCGATGAATCTTTCCAACGAATGACCTACACAGTCGGAGAATTCGAGAGGCCTTCAGACATATACGTTGCTGACATTGATGGCGGGAACGAGAAACAGCTCACAGATATCCACGCTGACTTTTTCACAGAAGTTGAGGTCGCAACCCACCCATCAGAGCAAATCCTCTACAAGAGTTACGACGGCACACCGGTCGAGGGGTTTCTTTTATACCCATTCCGCTACGATCCACAGGGGCGATACCCACTGATCGTTGTGAACCATGGAGGTCCACATTCGGCCTCAGGATATGGATTCAACTTCAAGAATATGCTCTTTGCAGCGAATGGATATTTTGTCTTTCTGCCTAATTTTCGTAGCTCAACAGGCTACGGAGACGCATTCAAGTGGGGGACCTGGGGAGCATGGGGCACGAATGACGGAGAAGACGTACTTGCAGGCATCGACCATCTAATCACTCGGTACCCAATTGACCGGGAACACGTAGGGACCACCGGTCACTCGTATGGTGGCATCCTGACCAACTGGTTGATCACTAGATATCCAGACCGGTTTGAGGCGGCCATATCCGGCGCTGGAGCTTCTAATTGGACCAGTAACTACGCGCTTTCAGATGTCGCTCGTACCAAGGAACTGGAATTCCTAGGTCCACCCTGGGACCCAGAGGCTCGCGAGATCATGATCAGGCAATCTGCCTACCTGAACTCGGGTGGAGTGCAGGCAGCAACTCTCTTTGTTCATGGTGAAGAGGACTACCGGGTACCTCTAGAAGGCTCGATCCAGCTATACACATCTCTAAAAAAACAACGTGTGCCCACCAAGCTCATCATCTATGAAGGCATGGCACACGGCATTCGGGGGCACTGGAATAACGTGCATCGGATGGCGAATGAACTCCGGTGGTGGGATACCTACATGAAACCTGCTAGTACGGTGCCCGTGAGTGATGGCGAAGATCATTGAGTAGTTGATGTGATGGGCATTTCCTGGTGCATTACTTGTTAAGCAGCATCAAACAGTGATACCGCTACCGCGAGTTTTGATCTTGGCTCTGGCTTTCTGCTTTGGCCTCCCGCTTGTTCAGATTTCGGGTACGCTTCAGGCTCAGGTAGTCCACGCTGATTCGATTCTCGCCGCAGCTCATAGGCTCTTCGCTGAGGCGAGTCTGCTAGCTAATCGGGGTCACCACGACGAAGCAGAGCCTAAACTCTTGCGTGTACTAAGCATGCGTGAAAAAACCCTCGGGCTGGATCATCCGGACGTGGCGCTCACCCTGCACAACCTGGGCTTCATCTACAATGCTCAAGGTCGCTATGCAGAAGCAGAACCACTCCTACAGCGGGCACTGATCATCCGTGAAACAGCGCTCGGTCCTCAGCATTTGGAAGTAGCGCTCACACTGAACAGCTTAGCTTTCAACTACGGAGTCCAGTCCCGTTATGACGAAGCGGAACCGCTATATGAGCGGGCCCTGGCAATTAGGGAATCCACCCTGGGCCCGGCCCACCCGGATGTGGCATTTGCTATGAACAATCTGGCCTTCTTCTATGCGATGCAATCCCGTTACGAGGAAGCAGAGCCACTGTACGAACGAGCCCTGGCAATCGACGAAATTGTGTTAGGGCCACATCACTTAGAAGTGGCCCACGTCTTGAGTAATCTGGGTATGCTCTATGACGATCTGGGCCGATATACAGAGGCTAGGCGGGTCTACGAACGGGTCCTAGCAATCAGAGAGGCAACGCTAGGATCGAGTCATCCAGACGTCGCTAACGTCCTGATCAACCTAGCTTCACTCTACCACCACCAGGAGCGGTACGCCGAAGCAATTCCACTCTATCGGCGGTCTCTGGATATCAGAACAGCCGAGTTCGGTCCAGCACACTCCGACACCAGCCTTGCATTAGAAAATTTGACCCTGGCTTGCGAGTTATTGTTTGTACTCCCAGACCTAACCGAAGAACAACAGTCAATTACGGCTCCAGAATCTATGGCTATGCTTTGTCGTCTCAGTCCATAAAACGGCCAGGGCGGTGAAATTCCGTTTCGGGCGTTTGACGATCTGCTTTACGAGTATTCATGCCAGGAAGGAAACTATGCTCTCACAAACATCCGGAGTGGGGCACGATATCAAGAACGACAACGCGAAGGCAACCAGTTTGAACAGAGGTGAGTAATATGAGATCAAGATTGACCTACGGGACCCTAGCTATTGGCACACTAGCACTACTCCTATACACAGTGCCGGCTGTTGCACACCACGCCTTTGGGGCAGAGTTCGATGCGAATGCCCCGCTTCGGATACAAGGCAACATCGTTAGGCTCGAATGGGTGAACCCTCACTCTTGGATTCATCTTGAGGTGTCGATGATGGTGGCTGGCACCGACACAATTCTGCCAACAGGATCAGAGAAGGAAGTATGGATGGTTGAAGGTGGCACGCCGAACGTCCTGGTGAGGCGCGGCCTACGTCGTGAATGTCTACCGATTGGGACCGAGCTGGTCGTGGATGGCTACCAAACGAAGGACCGCAGGCTCAAGCGGGCCAACGGACGAGATGTCACTTTCCCTGACGGAAGAAAGTTCTTTATGGGGTCATCAGGTACCGGGGCACCAGACGACGGGGCTGAAGCACGCGGGAGAGGTGCTGTAAGATGTTGATAGATTTTTCCAGCACAGGATGCTCGTGGGTTAGTTTTGCAGCCCTGTAGAACTAACCTCTTGCCTGGATCACCAGCAGAACAAATCACAGTGGGCTTGGATTATACAGTAGATACTCGAGGGCGCTGATCATGAAGATCAAAGTGCAAGACTTACTATCTCTACTTCTAAGCTTCGTGCTATTCCCAACTATCACTGCAGCTCAACAAGGTGCACCAGGTGGTGAATGGCCTGACTACGGGGGTGACCTGGGCAGCACGAAGTTTGCGCCCTTAAGCCAAATCGACAAAACCAATGTAGAAAATGTGAGCATCGCCTGGATGTGGCATTCTCCTGACGACGAACTGGTCGCCGAGAACCCGCGACTGCGCCCGGGTGCCTTCAAGGCCACGCCACTCATGGTCGACGGCGTACTATACATACAGACCTCTCTGAGTCTTCTGGCAGCGATTGATGCCGTTTCGGGGGAGCAGCTCTGGGCCTTTGACCCTCTTAGTCACGAAGCCGGACGCCCGGTCAACCTTGGCTTCAATGCACGTGGTGTTGCTCATTGGAAGGAGGGTGATGATAGCCGGATCTTCCTAGCAACCGGGGACTCACACCTTTGGGCGCTTGACGCCACAATGGGAACTCCAATAGATGACTTTGGAAGCAGTGGTCGCATACGATTACGAGAGGGGTTACGTCGACCGGTCCCGGAACGCAGCTACGGAGTCATGTCTCCCCCGCTAGTGGTAGGTGACGTTGTAGTCGTTGGATCATCGATCTCCGACGGCCCACGGTACATGACGGCTCCCCCAGGTGACATCCGTGCTTTTGATGTCCGGACTGGTGAACAACGCTGGATCTTTCACACCGTACCTCAGGAAGGCGAACTCGCAAACGACACCTGGGAAGATGGCTCCTGGGAATACACAGGGAATACGAATGTTTGGACGATCATGAGCGCCGATGAAGAGCTGGGCTTGGTCTACCTACCGATCGGTACTCCCACAAACGATTGGTACGGAGGACACCGGCTCGGGGATAACCTCTTTGCCGAAAGCTTGGTAGCCCTAGAAGCATCAACCGGACGCTACATCTGGCATTTCCAGATGGTACATCACGGCGTTTGGGATTACGACCCACCAGCAGCTCCAATCCTACTCGATATCAATGTGGACGGTCGACTGATTAAAGCAGTAGCACAGCTAACCAAACAAGGATTCGTATTCGTCTTCGACCGAATCACCGGTGAACCGGTCTGGCCAATCGAGGAGCGGCCCGTGCCCCCGTCAAACGTGCCCGGGGAGAGGCTGTCTCCAACACAACCCTTCCCGACCCGTCCGGTACCATTTGAACGGCAAGGCATTTCCGTTGACGACTTAATCGATTTCACACCCGAACTCCGTGCGGAAGCAGAAGCTATCCTTCAGCGTTCCGATCACGGACCTCTCTATCAACCACCATCGGAGAGAGGAACACTCAACCTTCCCGGATGGTTTGGCGGTGCAAATTGGTTTGGTGCTTCAGTCGATCCACAAACTGGTATGCTATATGTCCCCTCAAGGACGGGTGCCATACATGTCCAGCTCGTGCCAGGAGACCCGGAGCGATCTGATTTCCGTTACATGCGTGGACGTGCTCAGTCTACCGCCGGAGAAGAGTTGATTCCTCGCCTAAAACCCCCTTATTCGCGGCTGACAGCAATCGACATGAACACGGGAGATCATACCTGGCAGATCCCTCTCGGTGACGGGATCCGGCAGCGGCTTATCGATTCCGGTATACCTGACCCTGGACCACTGGGTGGTGGTGGATTTACGGGGCCCCTGCTGACTGAAACCATTCTCTTTATCGGACACAATGGCGCACGAGACGGTGCTAGCGGTGGGCCAGCCCTTCTTGCACTAGACAAAGAAACTGGACAAACAATCCACGCGATTGAACTGCCGCGGGGTGGTACGGGTACTCCGATGACCTATATGGCTGACGGACGCCAGCACATCGTCCTTGCATTCGGGAGTGGCACTGAAGCAGGTCTCATGGGTCTTACGCTTCGATAACCAGGCCTGACTTTTAGTATTATTACCCGAGCAATCACAATCGGAGACGCAACCTGATATGGAACTGCCAGCGTTTTTTCTTCTCGGCGCAGTTGGTGGCGCGTCAGTCGTCTACCTGTTCATGCGTCTGCGCCTCAAGCAGCAAGAGCAAGAGCTTCTGACTGCACAGGCCCTGCTTTCTAATGAGCAAGACAAGTCATTGGCCATCGAAAAGATCGAAAAACAGCTAAGGGACACCTTCGGTGCTGCGGCCGCTGATGCGCTCAAGAACAATAACGAAGCCTTTATTCAGTTGGCCAAACAGACATTCCAGACCCAGCACGAAAGTGCCAAGGGAGAACTGGACCAGCGAGCCAAATCTGTCTCAGAGTCACTTGAACGTTTCGATAAAAACTTAAATCAGTTGCATAAGGCTCATGGCGGGCTAATGAGTCGAATCGACGGGCTAGGAAAAGAAACCGAGAACTTAGTGAGCGCGCTCCAAACCCCTAAAGTCATAGGCAATTGGGGTGAGATGCAGCTTCGCAAAGTCGTAGAAATCTCTGGAATGGTGGAATATTGCGATTTTGATGTACAAAAAAACATCAGCACTGATGAAACCAGGCTATACCCGGATATGATCGCCCACCTCCCCGGAGGACGCAGTATCGCCGTGGATTCAAAGGTCCCCCTCAAGCACTTCCTCGCTTCGTTTGAGGCAGAAAATGAAGAGGAGCGAACTGCATGCTTAGAACAGCATAGGCGAAGTGTTCGTGAACATGCAAAAGAACTCGGTAGTAAAGCCTACTGGGACCACCTGGAAGACACACCGGACTTCGTCGTCATGTATCTTGGGGACGCAGTCTACCAGGCAGCCATTCAGGTGGATCCCAATCTTCCGGAAGATACTCTTAGAAATCACGTCATCCTGGCTCCACCGTCTATTCTTATCATGGCCCTGAGGACCATCGCTTATTCTTGGCGACAAGAGAAATTCAGCGAACATGCGCGTGAAATCAGTAGCCTTGGTAAGGAACTGTATGAGCGCCTCAAAACCCTTTCCGAGCACTTCGACGGTATCAAGAAAGGACTGGGCAGAGCAGTGAAATCATACAATAGCGCGGCGGGCTCACTGGAACGCAGGATCTTTGTCACCGCTCGGAAGTTTCAGGATTTTGGTATTAATCCGGATGTCAGCCTGACCAGCCCGTCCCCTGTCGAGGAAACCCCTAGGGCTCTCTCTGCACCTGAATTCCACGAAACAGTATCGGAAGAAGAAACGGCGGATGACTAGAATCTGAGAATGAGCTTGTACTCACTCTCTTTTCAGTCCTCTTCACGATACTGAATGGTGAAGCGTACCTACGACAGTTTCCCGTATACGCTCCCGGCAGCATACGCGAAAACCAAGAGTAAGAGAGATTCTCCAATTGCCGCCCCAAGCACTTGTTGTTCGAACATGTACTGGAAGACGTTATAGAAGACTGCCCCGGATACTGCCATCACGATCGCTGCCTGGCCGACGGGCAGGCCAGTACTCTGAACTATCCAGTCGTAGGTCAATGCGACAATGAGAGTAAAGACTATGATCGTACCGGGCTCACCTAGTACACCGCCAACAGGAGCCTCCATCCCGATCCCCGCCAACACATTCCCGAGCAAGATTGACAACGCGAAGTGGAGTGCAGTAATCGTAACCGCAAATCCAAGAATGGGTTTTATTCTACCTGCCATAAGACAAACTCCCCAAGGGTCAACTTTGATTGCAGCCTGATTATTCTGTTAAGCGTCACCGCTCACCATATCTACAAAAAAAGGGGCTCCAACTGAACCACCAGCTAGAGCCCCTCCCATTCTTGGACATTCTGCTACTCTAATGTCAGCCGACCTAATCTAAGACAGTTTCTGGTATACCGTCGCAGCTGCATACCACCCGACTAGCAGGATTACTGCACTTACCGCAGCAGATGCCATATCCCTAGTACCATTAATGACATAGTAAAAATCAACCATCAAAATCTGAGCGCCCGCTATCGTCATCGCAGTAGTCATAGCGTTCCCAGTCTTTTGGGTCATGAAATCAAAGAAGAGAACCATAACCACCAAAGCAACCACCAAGCTCAGGGGAGCGGCTATTAATTCAGTACCAGCCTGAGGATCAAAGAAGTACGTCACGCCGATGTAATCAATTACCAGCGCAGCAGTGAGTGCACCTAAGATAGGCTTCATTCTATCGCCCATTGATTGATCTCCTGTTTGATCGTTGTGGAATAAGGTCTAGGCCAATGCGTCGTACACTTTTGCGACTGCATACCAGAAGGCAAGGAGTACGATGGCACTCAGCACCGCCGGATATGCTGCCCGATTCCCGTTCATCACATAGAAGACATCGACTATCAGAATCTGCGCGGTAGCAAATGACATCGCCGTGACCATGGTATTACCCACTTTCTGCACGAAAACATCAAGGAACACGACCAGTATGAGCACATACAAAACAATGTCCCAAGGGGAAGAGAGAAGGGCGTCGACTTGATCAGGTGGATTGGCTGCCATAGCAGGGGAGAACAGATATTCGATTCCGATATAGGCGACGATCCCGCCAACCGCCGCCGCACCTAGAATCGATTTCATTCTTTCGCCCATCTTGGGATCTCCTTTGAGCAGCGGGCTCGAAGCAGGCTGCTCTCATGTACATAGGTCATGCTCACTAGGGAAATGACATAGATGGCAGCCTAAATGCAAGCTCCTCGAGTCGGTTCCAATTTTGTTCTCAAAGCCCTTCTCGCCCTGCAGTCAGCGACGCTCACAGATGATCAGCGACCGACGTAGTAACCCTTCATCGATCCCT
>DLRL01000086.1 GCA_002501085.1 Gemmatimonadales bacterium UBA7889 | reverse complement strand
GAGGACCAAGTCCAGCGGTGATAATGCCACAGCAAGATTCTCGGGAAGCTCCAAGAGCCCAAGCACGAGATAGGCGAGAAGATTCAGGACATTGATCACCACCACCACCACCCCTACCGCAATGATGCCCATCTGCTTGGCAGCAACAATCTCCGACCGACTCGCTGCTGAGGTGAGCAGCGTCTCCAGCGTGCCTCTCTCCTTTTCACCAGTGATGGCGTCCACGGCCATGATGGAGCCACCCGATAGCATCAGGAGGAGCAGAAACGGCGTTAACGCCATTCCCAGGAGCGCGCCCCCTTCTTTCTCCGCACTAGCAGTGTTTTCCGTCTCTACGGAAGCGAATTCCTCCCTGCCCACGGGGAAGCCGCCAGCGAGGTAGACACTATCCCTGAGTTCTGAACGCACTTCCCTGATCCGGGCATCAAGTCGATCATGGGCTCTACGGGAAAAGTCGCTGTTACCGCGGAAGCGCAGGCGAATAATAGGCAACTGCAGTTCGGAAGCAGTCCCTCCATCCGACCCTTCTTCAATCTCAGGTGTTACTTCGTCCTCTTCGGGATCAAGGGTATCAGTTGTTGTTTCTTCGGCACGACTTCTCTCGTAAGCCTCAGGGGAAAGCGCTTCAACCACGAGGTGGATCTCTCCTGACTCCAAGAGAGAATCGGCATTTGTGACTTGCTGCCGCTCAAAAAGCACTACCGCCTGAGAGGTATCAGGGTCGTTGGCTTCGAGTGCTAGGGCTGCTGAGACAATTTCCAGACCCCATTCGGCTTCATCCCCTGACAGAGCATACTCGTAGACCGTGTCCTCTAGTCTTTGTTCCTCAGAGTTCCCGACCCACTGCATTACGAGGATGTAACCCGGCACAATCACGAGGGGCGCGAACACAGAGATCAGGAGGACACGCGCATCTCGCATGAGTCTCTTGATCTCACAACGGAAGAGTGTGCCCAATACAGACGTATTGTCCGACCGCTTAGGACTCACAGGCTAGTCCTGGGTTCTCCTGGGCTGGCCATTGCCTTCGCGCTCTGATCTTCAGCTTGCATTACTTCGTGGACAAAAACGTCTTCGAGATAATGTTTCCCAGTGGCCTGCCTATGCTCTTCAAGCGTTCCCAGTGCAAGGATCCGGCCCTGATGGATGATCCCGATACGATCACACAGCTTCTCTGCCTCGCTCATGATGTGCGTGGAGAAGATGATCACCTTCCCCTCATCCCGTAGTTCGTGGACCACATTCTGCATCTCTAGTGCGGCCATCACATCCAGGCCCACCGTGGGTTCATCGAAAATGAGGATGGGAGGATCGTGTACGATGGTTCGAGCGATAGAAATCTTTTGTTTCATACCGCTGGATAATTTCCCTACCCGGGCTCCCGCGTATTCACGAATACCGAATCGGTCGATGAGCTCCTCGACGCGCGGAGCTACTTGGTTGGCAGGATACCCGTTGATACGGGCGAAAAACTCTAGCGTTTCCCGACCGGTCAGGCGCGGATACAGAGCGGTAGAAGCCGAATAGAAACCCAGACTTCGCCGAACGGCCTCGGGGTCGGCAAGTACATCGTATCCGTTTAGGGACGCGCTACCTCCGGTAGGCTTCAGGATTGTCGCTAACATTCGGAGTGTTGTTGTTTTTCCGGCTCCATTGGCTCCTAAGAGGCCAAAAACTTCACCGGGCTGACAGTCAAAATCGATACCGTCGACGGCACGTACCTCTCCACGGGACTCGTCCCAGAATGACTTCTGGAGTCCTTCGACCTTTACGTTAGCGATTGCCATTCTCTATGCCTGTTTGCTTTGGTGTCGAAGACACTTGAGTTCTCATTTCAGACCCTCCGAGCTGTTCCGGCCAAGTCTCGAGCGAGATGACGATTTGAATATCTTGCTAAATTTCGAGAATCTCCCATCCGGCGAGAGCAGGATGAAATCCTCTGTCTTGAGCAATACCCGAGCGATAAGCAGACACGCGGTCACCATCGCCAGTAAGACTGCTAGCGTTTCCGCGATCAGAGGCCACAGGAAAACCCCGTTGATCGCATCCCGGATCATCATGGCAGCGTTGGCCACAGGAATGGCGGCAGTGAGAGGCGTGAGGGTCTGATCGGTCTGCTCTCCCATCAGAATAGGCATCATAGCCAACAAGAAAACTGGACCGACCATCGCTTGGCCGTCTTTAAACGTTCTTGCAAAAGCAGCGAGAATCATCATGGCAGCTGCGAAAAACAGTGCTAAAGCGATAGCCGCCACAATCATCACCGGGAGCGCCAAGAACGGAAGGCTGAACTGGAATGCATTTGCAGATTCACCCAGGTCCATGAGTAATGGCCCCATGATCACGCCCATCGATGCGAACATGGCAACCACATTTAGTACGCCCGCCAAGATTCCCAGTGTGGCTACATAGAAATACTTCGCTGTGACCACGCTCAGGCGTGATGCCGAGACAGTCATCAGTGTTTCCCAGGTCGAGCGTTCCCGCTCCCCGGCTGTACTGTCTATGGCCGGCATCAGGCAGCCCATAGCAATCATTATGACCAGAAACATCGGGATCATGAATCCCATAAGTAACGTGCCGATATCTTCCTCTGTGGAAACATTATCTTGGACAATCCGAAACTGCTCGCGGTCGGTTTCCGGTATACCAAGAGCCGTGGCCTGCTGGGTTAGCCACTCACTGCGATAGTCAGCGATCGCGCTCTCCACCCGAGCACTAGCCTGGCTGCTTCGATTAACGGCACGATCGTAACGGATCAGAACCTGGAAATTGTCTTCTAGCGCTGAACTTTCATCTGTTGGCGGAAGAAACTCGACTAACGCATCCAGGTCACCAGCACGAAGAAGCACCATAGCAGAGTCCTCGCTGATAACATCTTCCTGGATCTCTAGGTTCGTCTGGGCGCCCAAGGTATCTAAGAGCGCGGAGTGCTCGGGCGGCGGATCGAGAATCACGAGTCGTGAACTCTCCCGGTCCATTTGGCCTAGAACGAACATGAGCCCGGTCATCATCACCCACATCATGATCGGATACATGAACACGGGCACTAGGATACCATTCATCACGATAGTCCGATCTCGGAACGCCGATCGAAGTTCACGACGATATAAAACCCAGATATCAGACCAGTTCACAAAAATTCCTTCTTGGTGGCGCTGCCGAAGAGGCCAGACTCATATTGCGTGGGTAGTAGAAAAGTGAGCCACACGAAGATATGTGAAATCACGCGTAGCACGTACGGCAGCATAGATTATCGCAGCGAACGGAGCATGAAATGAATAGATGGTTTTTTCCAAGAGTGTTGTTGCTGGCCTTCAGCCTACTACTCGCTTCCTGTGCGAACTCTCCCCAGCCGACTGTTGAGTCGCTATCCGGGGATGGGGAATATCAAGTCATGACGTATACCGACTTCCCAGATGTGCCGGAATTCGGTGACGCAACGATCTACTATCCGCTAGACACTCGTGGATCGATCGGTGGAGTCGCGATTGCTCCAGGATATACGGAACGACAAAGCCATATCGAGTGGTGGGGGCCTCTATTGGCATCCCATGGCTATGCAGTGCTCGTGCTGGACACGAACGATAGAAGGGATCGCCCGAATCTCAGGGCAGATGCATTGATTGCGGC
>DLRL01000058.1 GCA_002501085.1 Gemmatimonadales bacterium UBA7889 | reverse complement strand
GTGGTACCTCCCGACTAGGTTGCGGATCTTCTGAGGGTAGGGGCATTTTTCAGGCATGAAAAAAACCCTGCTTTTCGTCCTCGCTCTGATAACGGCTGGGTCTGTCGTTCTGGAGGCCCAAGATTCCAGAACGACCCAAGTTGACCTTTGCCTCGACGCAGAGCGCTTCATTGAGAACGTAGCTGGAATGGTGAGTCTAACCGAGCCTGACACCATAAACGATTGGCGAACCCAGTCACTCACTCCAGGATGCCGTGTAACAGCTTCAGCAGCAACGAAACAATTGTCACGAGATCTAGTGAGAGATTTCTTCGATCTACTTCGGTCCGATTCCTGGATTCGCACTCCGGACCCACGTGATGCCCCGAATGAAGCCTCTATTCGTTTCCGGAAAAGTCAAGCAGACTGTCTCTTTAGTTTCTACGATTCATCGGTCTCTCTTAATACCGACGCAGAGTTGACGGTAAGTGACGCCGTATTCAAGACAGTGGGCGAAAAACTGTACTACTTCCTGGTCCTCTGCACACCAGCCGCTCCTGCTGCACCGCGCGGATAATGAGACCTTCGTGGGGGGAGTCTATTGATGACGCTGCTTCACTATTCAGCACTGTTTTGCGTATCTGGTCTGGTGTGGTGGGAGGGGTTTTCCCCTCTGCTGATCTAGTGGTATCCCTGACAGCCAAGAGCTATTGGATGGACCATAATTCGAGCACGCTTGGGGGGTTCGTTCACCCAACAATCCTCCTCCCCCTAGCGAGCGTGGGAGTGCTGAGCTTCATCGAACCCCCCGACGAGCAAGGGGCGCGTCGTTCGTTCGTAGCTTGCACGCTCACGGCGGTCCGGTCAAGTCACGAGACAGTGCTTGGCCGGGCCGTTGTTCGCACAGGAATTCATACTCCGTCTCAATCTCCTCTGCTCTCCTAGAGTAGCCGTCAACACGAATTAGTGCTTCTGATGTGACGTACAGCGTGCTGGCCTGTGGGGTTTTTCCCTACAACGAGGCGGTATTTTTCCCACTGGTCCGTCGTTTCCGGTGTCTCAACGTTTCAAGATATATGCTGAACGACTGCAGGAGTCGAATGATGAACAGGAAACTTGCTGGGGTGGCTCTCGCGCTGGCGATGGCCCTAATCATGGGACAGTCACTCAAGGCTCAGTATAACCCTCGTGCTCGGCTGCAGCCCGTTGGACTGGGTGTCAGTCCGAAGTTTGAGGGTTGGTATAAGAATCCAAATGGTACCTACACCTTATCCTTTGGTTACATCAATCGAAACACCCAGGAAGTGCTTACAATCCCACCCGGAACTAGTAATTGGGTTGACGGGGGTTCGGTCGACCAAGGTCAGCCCACATACTTCACTCCCCGTCGCAGCTATGGGGTATTTACTGTGACTGTGCCGGCTGATTTCGGTCGCGAGGATCGCGTGAGATGGACCCTCGAAGCGAACGGGGAGCAGTACTCAATCCCCGGAGGCCTCATCGACAGCTACGAGACCGATAATCTTTACGCACGGGCGATCGACCGTTATCCGCCTGTCCTCGTACTCGAGGAGGGTGGCAAGGAGTCCAGAGGACCGAACGGCACCCGGGTGGGTCCAGTCGCGGCCAAAGTTGCTAACCCCCTCACGCTGAATGTGCGCGCCTGGGACGAGCAGGGTCGTGGAGTCACGCTCCGTTGGTACAAATATCGTGGCCCCGGCGATGTGACGTTCGAAAAGGGGGTACTCCCCATCGAGGAGGGGAACACCGAGGCTGCAACAACTGCGTTCTTTAGTGAGCCAGGCGAATACGTGCTCTACGTGCGAGCTGATCACTCGGATATGCGGGTGAGTGCGGCAGGTCTAGAGCAGTGCTGTTGGACCAACGGATACATAAGCATTTCGGTCAGCCGTTGATGCGATGCTGACAATAACAGGAGGTATAATGAGCGACGTGAACGAGCTAGATAGAAGTGCGCGGTGGAGACGTCTCCTGGCTGAGCTAGTATCGACAGTCGTGTTGGTGCTGACCTTTCAGGGGGCGGCTTACGCCCAAGGCGTCGAGACTGTCACATACTCTAAGGACGTTGCTCCGATCCTACAGGAGAACTGCCAGCAGTGTCATCAGGAAGGAGCCATCGGCCCGTTCGCTCTGGTGGACTACGAGGACGCGCGCCGCGCGGCACGTCGGATCAAAGATCGTGTAACCCAACGACTTATGCCGCCCTGGCATTTGAACCCTCACCTCGGCATTCAGGAGTACAAGAACGATCGGTCACTGACGGAACAAGAAATCGTGACAATCATAGATTGGGTCGATGCCGGAACGCCTAGAGGTGATCCCGCAGACTTACCGGCACCGGTAGAGTTCCCTTCCGGAGAAAATTTCTTGATGCTCGGGGAACTTGGGTCACCGGATCTGGTGATCAAGACCGACCCCTTCGATGTGCCGGCTCATGGCAACGACCAGTGGTGGCGTCCGAGGGTGGCAACTGGCCTAACCCAGGATCGTTATGTCCGAGCGGTCGAAGTATTGCCGTCCTATCCTTTGGGCCGTGGTGTCACGCACCATTTCTTGGCAACGGCGGTGCAGGAAGAGAGCGTGGGTGGTTTGCTTACGGAATGGGCACTTGGGAAAGTTGGTGAACAGTATCAAGAAGGAACCGGAAAGTTATTGCAGGCAGGTTCTGAGATTAGCTTCGAAGTGCACTATTATCCCAACGGGACCCCTGCTCCTGCCGATCAAGTGTCTCTTGGTATTTGGCTGTATCCTGAGGGTTATGAGCCGGAGTTTCCAACTGTGCTTAGGATGTTCAATGTCGCCCCTCAGAGTGTCCTAGAAATTCCTCCTCACTCAACTCCTATGTACGAGAGGGAGTGGGTCATGCAGAGCCCTGTCCGGATTCAGAGCTTTCAGGCGCACTTCCACTTGAGGGGCAAGGGTGCTTCGATGGAAGCGATCTATCCGGATGGACGTCGAGAGTTACTCAGCATAATCGACAACTTCCAATTCAACTGGCACAACAACTACATCTACGAGGACCATGTGGCCCCGCTTCTCCCTTCGGGGACGGTCCTGAAATTCAATATGTGGTACGACAATACTGAAGATCAGCTCTCCAACCCACATCCTGATGACTTTGTAACTTGGGGTGACCGGGCAGCTGACGAGATGGGACATATGTGGATTGGGGTCACCAACCTTACAGAAGACGCCTATCTACGCCTCGTGAGAGAGAGAGCCAGAATCGCAACTGAGGACGGGGGTTCTCGCTAAGCAGGGCCCCTGGGGTGGCGGTGCGGTTTCCCCTTCTGCCCGCCACCCACACTTAGTTATTGGTGGGGACAGTTATGACAGAAGTATGGAAAAACTTGAATTTTGGAAGGCCACCTGGCTATCCATTCCCAAAGACACGAGCATCTAATCATGTGCCAGAACAGTGCTACCCTGATCTTTCTCCGGTATCAAGCACTTTCGACCGAGACCTGCCTTATGCATCAGATGTAACGTCCGAGTCTCTTGATCGGACGTGAAAGGCTAACTATCAAGAGTTGCGCTATGCCTTTCGGTAGGAAGTGAATAGAGATGGATCGTGACTGCCGTTGCCACTACAAGGAGTAGCGCGATAGCCCAGACCTCATTTATGAGGAAGAAACCCGAAACAGAAACGAAAATCCACAGCGTAGCTACTGATACATAGCGCACACCGGAAGAGATAATTCCTCGCTCCCGGTACTCCCTCAGGTAATGTCCAAAAAGTCGGTTCTCGTGAAGCCATCGCTCTGCGGTCAGTGAGCTTCTGGCGAAGCACCACCCCGCTAACAGCAGAAAGCATGTTGTTGGCCAAAGTGGAATGAAGATGCCGATCACCCCTAGGACGATACTCATCGCACCTATCAGGAAGTATACAAAGCGCTTGACTGGACCAGGGAGATCCCCCACGGCCCGTTCAACTCTCTTGTGGTCGATGGGGCAATCATTGCGCATAGGTGTGGCGTATCCCCGTCAACAAGTAAATAAGGAGAAACCTGGACTGAGAGGGACGACCTGCCGATAGGGCAATCTCAGTCAATCGCTGTACGGATACCCCCTACAGTAGACTTATCTGAAGTGCACCTAGATCCGAGCTGAAGAAAGTTCTGTAAACGGGACTTGGAGCGAAGCTACCAACTCGATCTTCCGTATTCAGTGTGAGACTCTTGCATGCCTCATGGTTTCTTACACAAGTGTTTTCCCATGTGGTATTGAGACAAGCGGTTCTTGGGTGTCGGAGTATTTCCCTCACCATTGAAGGATCGTTCCCCACAGCGGATTTCTGCGGTGCAGTAGAGATTCCGCCGTCTTTTCAATCCAGTCCCACTGCCTCCAAAACGTAAGGAGTGGTGCTTGATCGCCCGAGCTCGAACTTTCGAAACAACCGCCTTAGCCCTCTTTTTTTTCGGGGTCACAACGTTGACCGTATGGGGATTTGCGATGCCGGATTGGCTTCCTCCTGCAGCCTCTCGTCACGCTGAGGGGGTGGACGGGTTGATCCGATATCTGCTTGTGACGACGGGCGCAATTTTCGTGATCGGGCACGCAGTGCTCATCTATTTTATTCTAAAGTCCGGGAGTGGTGAGGACTCGACAACGATTCAAACTAATCCTAAGACCGAGAGACTCTGGTCGATTATCCCAGTCTTGACCATGGCCCTGGTCTCCGAAGTCGGGGTTTTGTTTTTAGGACTTCCGGTCTGGGACGAGATCTACGGTGAGGTTTCTGAAGATGTTCTCGTAGTTGATGTAGCGGCACGTCAATTCGAATGGATCGTTCGCTATCCGGGCGAGGATGGAGAGTTTGGCAGGACCGATCCCGCTCAGATTGATGGCCAGTCGAACCCGACCGGAATTGATGATGCCGACCCCCGAGGCTCTGACGATATCGTCGAGAGGAATATCTTGCGTCTTCCGGTCAATCGACCAACGCAGCTTCGCCTGCGCTCACATGATGTTCTACACAGTTTTTCGGTAGCCGCTTTCCGGGTAAAACAGGATATCGTACCGGGTATGGTTGGAAGTACAACGTTCGTCCCGACCCAGCTAGGAGAATTCGAGATGGGGTGTGCTGAACTGTGCGGTCTTGCCCATTATCGAATGGGTGGCCGAGTCATCGTGATGAGTCCCGATGATTATGAAACATGGCTTTCAGAACAGGGAGGTGATGCTTGAGTTCTGCTCATGCAGGACTTCCGTTCTGGCGGAGATATATCTTCTCCACCGATCACAAAGTCATCGGGATCCAGTACATCTTAACCGCGGTTTTCATGGCGCTTGTCGCCGTCGGCCTCTCGGTGCTAATACGGATGCAGATGACGTGGCCGGTCAGGTTATGGCCGATTATGGAGCAACTACTCCCGACTGCCTATGAAGGCGGGGCACTCAAGCCGGAGTTCTACCTTACCATGGTCACGATGCATGGGACGATCATGGTTTTTTTCGTGATTTCGTTAGCCCTAGTGAGCGGTGTGGGAAACTTTATTATCCCATTGCAGGTTGGTGCACGGGACATGGCTTACCCGTTCCTCAATATGCTCTCTTATTGGACGATAGTACCTGCGTGCTTGATCATGCTGGCCTCTTTCTTTGTCGAAGGTGGTGCTGCCGCAGGAGGGTGGACATCGTACCCACCTCTGTCCGCACTCCCTGGTGCCCTTCCTGGCTCGGGGTTGGGCCAGACCCTGTGGATCCTCGGCATGGCCTTGTTCATCGTCTCCTTTACCATGGGAAGCCTGAATTTCGCTACCACAATCCTTAACTTGCGCACCAAGGGGATGTCATTGATGCGCATGCCTCTCACAGTCTGGACGTTGTTGGTTTCGTCTGTACTAGGGATCCTCGCATTTCCTCCCCTTACTGCAGCAGCAATCATGCTCCTCTTAGATCGTCACGGTGGAACGAGTTTCTTTCTGCCAGAGGGCTTGGTACTTGGTGGCAACGTACTCGCGTACGAAGGTGGCACGCCGCTTCTTTTCCAACACCTATTCTGGTTCCTGGGTCATCCTGAGGTCTATGTGTTGGTGCTCCCAGCTTTAGGAATTGCCTTTGACGTAGTAGCTACCTTCGGGCGACGTCCAGTGTTCGGTTACCGCACGACGGTTTGGGCGCTCATAGTCGCGGCCGTATTGAGCATGATCGTGTGGGGTCACCACATGTTCACGAGCGGTATGAATCCATATCTCGGCGAATATTTCTCGATTGTGACCGTCCTGATAACTCTGCCCTTTGCTGTTATCGGGGTCAATTTGGTTGCCAGCCTTTGGAGGGCCGATATCCGGCTGACGACTGCGATGCTCTTCGCAATCGGAATTATCTCTGCTGTGGGCACGGGTGGCCTAGGTGGACTTTGGCTTGGTACGGCAGCCTCAGATATCTACTTCCATAGTTCCGTATTTGTTGTTGGGCATTTCCATTTCATGATCGGAGTGGTGACATCTTTCGGAATTTTTGCCGCCATCTATTACTGGTTTCCGAAGATGTTTGGACGGCACATGAACGAAACTCTGGGAAAAATCCATTTTTGGCTCACAATTTCCTCTGTCTTCCCGGCTTTCATCGGCATGCACTATCTCGGTCTTGGAGGCGCTCTCAGGCGAGTATACGACCCAACGTATTACGAATACGTCCGCCCACTTCAGGAGATGAATGTCTGGATCACATTTCTGCTTTTTGTCGCGATTGCAGGCCAACTTGTGTTCTTCGTGAACTTGTTTCGCAGCTTGTTCTGGGGGACGAGAGCTGAGGCAAATCCATGGAATGGAGCGACGCTGGAATGGACTACGCCATCGCCGGCGCCGCATTTGAACTGGAATGAGCCGCCCACGGTGTATGGAGGCCCCTACCAGTATAGGGTGAACGGGGTCGGCGGTTATGTGGCCCAGCACACTCCACCGGAGGAAATTAAGTGCCCGGTTGGTCCACATGAGGGATAAAGGATCAGCGTTTTCAGGTGATTTAAAATGAACGGATTCGACGGGACACCGGACCTCATCCCGGTTCATGTAGCCGTGAACTCAGAACCTAAGATTTCGCATAGGTCATCTGGGCTCTATCCGATGTTCCTATTGGCTGTACTGGCTACCGTCATGATGCTCTTCGCAGCGTTCACGGCGGCGCTTATCGTTCGTAGAACTGGTTCGGATTGGGTTCCCGTCCAGATTCCCAGTGTAGTCTGGCTAAATACTGTATTCATCGTCACTTCATCGATTCTCCTGGAGTGCGCCAAGAAAGCGTTTAGCCGAGGCAGCGGGTCTCAAGCATCGCTTTGGTTGGGCTATTCAATCGCACTTGGGGTGCTGTTCCTTATAGGACAACTGATAGCGTGGTCGGTTTTGAATGACCAAGGCTTCCTGCTTTCGACCAACACACACGCTGCTTTTTTCTACATGCTCTCGGGTGTTCATGGCGCCCACGTTCTGGGAGGGATCGGGGTACTGGTGTGGACACTCCGTAGGGCTTTGGCAGGAGCGTATGGCATCGATCAATACCGTGGCGTAGCACACGCCGCAATCTATTGGCACTGTGTGGGAGCCGTATGGATTCATCTTCTGGTACTTCTGAGTATCACCTAGGAGAAGCTTAATGAGTCAGGCGGACATGACGTCGTCAACGATAAGCTGGGAAGGGGGTGTGTCTCCCTTTGGGATGTCGTGGCAGAAACTGATGATGTGGGTATTTCTGGTAACCGATGCCTTGCTTTTTGCTGGATTTCTAGCTTCTTACTTATTCATTCGTCTAGCTAATGGCACGTGGCCTGATCAGGGCGATGTTTTCAACATGCCCCTGATCGGTCTGATGACGTTCATCTTGATCACCTCAAGTGCCACGATGGCGACAGCTGTCGGATCTGCGCACCGTGGTAACCTTAAGAGCGCGATCCGCTTTGTGTCGTACACGGCACTTGGAGGAGCTATATTTCTCGGATTGCAGGCTACCGAATGGACCCAGATCATCCATGAAGGCGCGAGACTATCGAGCAACCCATGGGGTCCATCCGCCTTTTCTTCCTTCTTTTTCATGATCACGGGATTTCATGGAACCCATGTCCTGATCGGGGTCGGAATCCTGATCACCACTGCACTCCGTGCTCGGGCAGGTAAGGCCACCAGTGAAGGTGTTGAACTTGTTGGTCTTTATTGGCATTTCGTCGACCTGATTTGGGTCTTCATATTCACCACCTTCTATCTGATCTGACGAGGTTTTATGGAAGAAACTGTTTCCTATAGGGTGTATTGGATGATTTGGGTTGTCTTGCTCGTCTTGACACTCATAATGATCGGAATTGAGTCCCTGTCTCTCAGCACGGGAATGGGCATCCTGGTCCTTTCGACAGCCATGATGATCAAAGCGACGCTGATCGCCGGATGGTTCATGCATCTTAAGTATGAGACACGCTTTATCATGCTGACTTTGGTTCTTGCAACTCTCCTTACCACTGCCTTCTTGGTCTTCCTGCTAATTCCAGATGGGATCGCGGCCCACCGGATGATGGAATACCCACGGTGAGTGATGGGCAAGAGGCATCTGAGCTATTTGTAAGCATGATCCTGGCCAGCAGCATCCTAATCGGAGTTATGGTGGCATTGGTCGTGGTTGGTGTTCTCGTCTACAGGGGTACAACTGAAGAACGGTTTGAGAGCAAGAAGAGTGTTTGATCGCTCGGTCCCGCGGGTTGCATTCGATCAGGCTGATGTCCCTTCTCTCTGCCCCAAAAATTGAGGGTATTTCTAGGCCTGTGCTGGGTGCAGGAGGACTGGTACGTGGGTGCGTCGGACAACCTTGTCTATCGAACTCCCCAACCGCAACAGATCTAGTCCATTCTTTCCTTTGGTGACCATGGAGATCAGATCGCAACCGACAGCGTTTGCTTCTTGGAGTATGCCCTGACCCACTTGATGGTTGACGGCCACCGAAGTTGTCACACGGAGCCCTCGGTGTCGCATTCGACGAGCGATGAGTTCCAAGTAATTAGCAGCCCACTCTCTTCCTTCATGAGCATTGACTTCGTTTGAATCAGCTGCGTGCGGCAGGTACGGGGTTGTGATCCTAGTGGGTGGAACCACAACGTGTGTCAGATGGTACGCTGCTCCGAATAACTCTCCGAGATCGATTACGTTTCCGAGTGCGGATTCGGAGGGAGCGGATCCGTCGAGGGGGATTAGAACTGTCGATCCGGAAGTCTCAAAATTGACAACGCTCATGCTGTCGGTAGGACGTACTAGGAGCAGTGGGACCCGGGTTCGCCTCAGGAAACCATCAGCCACACTTCCGAACCATGTTCGGGATATCAGCCCTCGACCGTGTGTGGCCATTACTACCAGATCGGCCCCGCTGGAGTCTTGCTCTTTCTCGAGTTCGTCAACGACGTTCCCAGTATTCAAGGAATACGTTGATTTCTTGCTGCCTTCTGAGGCAGCGGCATCCACTAGATTACCGAGGTATTCATGCCCCCAATCGCCCCTGTATTCCACTCGCCCAAGCCCGAAGATTGATGAAAGCCGTTCAATTACCATTACAAAATGGAGACTTGCTCCGGTTTTCCGACCAAATGCAAACGCGAGCGCAAGCGCTGATTCAGCGAGATTAGAACCGTCGAGAGGAACCATGATCTTGGTGTACACTTCAGCCCTCCTTGGCAGGCCTGGATCACGGCGGATTATTCAGGCTTGCTACTTCTGCACGATAGCCGAGTGTGGTACGCACCCGAAGCTCAGTGTATTCTTGAATACAGCTGTGTTCTTGGCTGTCGGGGACAAACCTCTCTTAACTGTGGGAATGTTCCCTTCAACAGGCCGTCGAACTGCAACCCAGGAGTCCCGAATTTGCTATCACTAGAGGAGTATCGGGTTGTGTTCGAAACTGCGCCCGATGGCTGTGTGATCGTTGATGCGGAGGGAATCATTCGAGAACTCAATCCTCAGATAGAGTCTCTATTCGGATGGGAGCAAGATGAACTTATAGGCCAAGCGATCGAAGTACTCGTTCCAGAAGCACAACGGCAGGCACATGAAGAGTACAGGACTGGCTTCTCCGCCTCACCTCGGAGTCGGCCTATGGGCATCCAGCATGACTTAACTGGTCTTCGTAAGAACGGATCAACATTCCCCTTAGAGGTTAGCCTCAGCCCGTGGAAATCACCCTCGGGAGACCTTCGGGTGATTTGTGCCGTGCGCGATGTTACTGAGAGAAGAAGGCTTCGATATTTCTCCAAAGGAGCCCTGTTAGCCACCGAAGAGGAACGCCAGCGGATTGCTCGTGAACTCCATGACGACACTGCTCAGCGTCTCGCTACCTTGGTTCTTCGCATGCGTGAAGTTCGTGACGAAGAGTTAGGAGAAACGGAGCGTCAATCTCTCCTAGACGATATCAGAGAGGACATCATAGAAGCAGCAGACGGAGTTCGACGCATAGCGAGCGGTCTCAGACCGCCCGAACTCGGTGAGATTGGTCTTGCTGCTGCGCTTGGAGCGTATGTGAGAAGTCTGAGGGAGGGGACTGGATTCCAGATCCAAGTCGAACTAGACCATGTCGACCCGTTCTTAGATTTGGACGAACGTTTGGTCATCTATAGAGTTGTCCAGGAAGCACTCTCAAATGTCATAAGACACGCTGATGTTAACAGTGCCAGATTGAGAGTTGGGATTGACGCGGATTCGGTTTTTGCTGAGGTCTCGGATAAAGGAAAAGGCTTTGTTACCGGAGAGACATCAGAAAGTGGTGGAGGACTCGGACTATTGGGGATGCGAGAACGGTCATCCCTGATTGGTGCACGCCTAACGATTGAAAGTGCCCCAGGGGAAGGAACACGTATTCGGATTGATGTTTCAGTTGCGAGCAGAGAGGGATAAATGGTAGAAGTTATCACGGTGGTAGTGGCGGATGATCACGCTATGTTCCGAGCTGGTATCAAGGCATTAATCGAAGCAAACTCCGCGATGACCGTTGTGGGAGAGGCTTCGACCGGTGACGAAGCTGTGAAGTGCGTCCACAGCTTGAGGCCGGACGTTGTGCTGATGGATCTTTCGATGCCCGAATACAATGGACTTGAGGCAACGCGCAGGATCGCAGCACTCGGATTCGATACAAAAGTTCTGGTACTCACGGTACATGCTGAAGAAGAGTACCTAGTGCCCGTCGTGGAGGCAGGCGCAAGTGGATACTTGACTAAGACAAGCGCAGATACCGACCTGCTAGAGGCGATCAAGGTTGTTGCTCGGGGGCAGGTTTTCCTGCCTCCCACAGCTACGACTTTGTTGCTTAAGCGTTATAAGGAAGATGAGAGTGACGACAAGGTGTCGCTACACACTCTAAGTAGCCGAGAACAGGAGGTGCTTGCACTTACAGCGGAAGGGTTTAGCTCCCGAGAGATAGGTAAGAAGTTGTTTATCAGCCCCAAGACCGTGGATACATACCGATCGCGAATCATGCAAAAGCTGGGATTAAGCCACCGCAGCGAACTTGTCCGGTTTGCCTTACGAGTAGGGTTGTTGAAGCAGATTTAGTAAGAGGGGGAGGTAGAAGCCGAGCTTTTTGTAGGGGATCGTCCTACAAGAATTGCCTGATCCACCCCACAACAACCCAAGTCTTCTACCCGACTGAAGAGCTTGTCCTCGGTCTGTAACTTCGCCTTGTGAAATTGTTCACTAAGTGCTGTAAAAAGGTAAAGTGACCTTTCTGAAGTGGAGGCCTGGTGATGAGAGGAGCTACAGGGAGGCAGATCGGGTTGGTTTTACCGATACTCTTTGCTGTCGCGTTTCCCTCTACGCTTGTTGAGGCTCAGGCGATGGGCGAGGAACTTTTTCGATCAACCTGCGCGGCATGCCACACCACAAACACTGATCGTTTGGTAGGTCCTGGCCTTGAAGGGGTCGAGGACCGCAGGGATCGCGAGTGGTTGTTGTCGGTCATCATGGAGCCGGACCGCTTGATCGCAGAGGGTGACACGATCGCCAATCGCCTTCTGGCTGAATACTTGGTGCCGATGCCGAATCTTGGTACCACGCGCGCTCAGGCCGAGTCGGTTCTAGATTTCATCACTGACGCAAGTGGAGCCTTAAGCGTCAACACCACAGTGTTGTCAGATGCCCCCATTACTGAGGACCAAGTTTTCTTCGGGATGGCCCTCTTCCAGGGCAATACTCGGCTTGTAGGTGGAGGGCCGACCTGTAACGGCTGCCATGAAGTGATCAACGATGCAGTCATCGGTGGCGGGATCTTGGCTAGAGAATTAACCACGGTGTTCTCAAGACTAGGAGCTCCGGGTGTTCGCGCGATTATCGCAAACCCACCGTTTCCGATAATGCAGCAGGCCTACCGGGACAAACCTATTACCGAAGAAGAGGTGGATGCATTAGTAGCCTTCCTGGAGCGAGCGGATGCGGAGCAGGGGCTCCATCGTCCCAGGGCATATGGCATCAAGTTGTTCACTGCAGGTCTAGTGGGGTCCATGATCCTATTGGTCCTCTACTCGGTCATATGGAGCGGGCGGAAACGCGCTTCCGTGAACCAAGACATTTTCAGCCGGCAGGTAAGATCCACTTGAGTTGAATCCGGCTTGACGCAACGGACCTAATAACCAGCAGAGTGGGCAAACGATCATGGGCTGGATCAAAGACATTATTTCTCCTGAGACGCGAAAATGGGAAGAATTCTACCGTAATCGCTTTCAGCACGACCGGATCGTCAGAAGCACTCATGGTGTGAATTGCACGGGTGGTTGTTCCTGGCAGATCCACGTTAAGGACGGCATCGTGACCTGGGAGACGCAGCAACTGGACTATCCTCTACTGGAGGACACGGTGCCACCTTACGAACCTAGGGGCTGCCAGAGGGGAATCTCCTATTCCTGGTACCTTTATAGCCCACTGAGAATCAAGTACCCGCTTATTCGTAGCGCTCTATTGGATGGCTATCGAGAGAAGAAACGCCAAACGGGTGACCCTATGGCAGCCTGGAAGGCACTCCAGGATGATGAGGAAGCACGCCGTACCTATCAGAAGGCTCGGGGAAAGGGTGGATTTCGTCGTGCCTCCTGGGACGAGGTCATGGAGATCATGTCCGTGGCTAACATTCACACGGCTGAGAAATATGGACCGGATCGCGTGATTGGTTTTAGCCCCATTCCAGCTATGTCCATGCTCAGTTACGCTGCGGGCAGCAGATTTCTGCAACTCTTCGGTGGCATCAATCTGAGCTTCTACGACTGGTACTGTGACCTTCCGACGGCTTTCCCCGAAATCTGGGGTGAACAAACCGACGTTTGTGAGAGCGCAGACTGGTACAATTCGAAGATGATTGCGGATATGGGGGCGTGCTTGAACATGACACGCACACCTGATTGTCACTTTTTCGCGGAGTCGCGCCACAATGGGACGAAGGCGGTGGTCTTCTCCCCCGACTTCAGCCAGGTCTGCAAGTACGCGGATCAGTGGGTGCCCCTCCACGCCGGAAGCGACGGCGCATTCTGGATGGCCACCACGCACGTAATCCTGAAGGAGTTCCACCACCAGAAGCAGACACCGTACTTCATCGACTACGTCAAGAAGTACACGGACAGTCCGTACCTCGTGAAGCTCGAGAAGGACGGCGACAACTACAAGCCGGGCCGGCTCCTGCGTGCCAACGAAATCGGGCAGTACCAGGAGATGTCGAACGGCGACTGGAAGTTCGTAAACATCGATGCTGCGACGGGAGACTTCGTGGTGCCGAAGGGAAGCTCGGGATCGCGCTGGGACGAGAAGCAGGGCAACTGGAACATGAAGTTCGAGAACGTCGCGGACGACAAGCCGTACGATCCGGTTTTGACTCTTCTCGGACGCTCGGACAAAGTCGCTCAGACGGCCTTCACGGAGTTCGGTATCGACCAGACGGTGTACCGCGGTGTTCCCGTCATGGAGGTGGAGACCACGAATGGCCCGGTCACAGTCACCACGGTCTACGACCTCACGATGGCGCAGTACGGAGTCAGCCGGGGGCTGCCCGGGGCCTACCCGGCAGACTACACGGACAAGGACGCGGCATACACACCTGCCTGGCAGGAGATATTCACGGGTGTCGCGTCAGATACTGTCCTGCAGTTTGCTCGGGAGTGGGCGAGCACCGCCGAGGCCACCGAGGGCAAGTGCATGATCATCATCGGTGCCGGTATCAACCACTGGTACCATGCGAACCTCATGTACCGAGCTGGTGCCATGGCCCTTATGCTTACCGGTTGCGTGGGCAAGAACGGGGGTGGGCTCAACCACTATGTGGGGCAGGAGAAGCTCGCGCCGATGGATTCGTGGACGACGATTGCCTTCGGCAAGGACCACCAGGGCGCCATCCGTCTCCAACAGGCGCCTATCTGGCACTACATCAACACATGCCAATACCGCTACGACGGGCAGTTCTCCAAGTACAACACCGTACCCGACAACGACCTGACCCGGCAGCACACTGCCGACCAGATCTTCAAGTCGGTGCGCATGGGGTGGATGCCCTTCTATCCGCAGTTCAAGCAGAACACGCTCGAGCTCTGCCAGGAGGCGATCGAGAATGGAGCTTCGGACGATGAGGCGATCCGGCAGTACGTCTTCAAGAAGCTCACGAGCAAGCAGCTCGCGTACTCGGTGAGCGAGCCGGAGGCCTCGGAGAACCATCCCCGCGTGTGGTATATCTGGCGTGGCAACGCCATCATGGGGAGCATGAAGGGGCACGAGTATGCCCTGAAGCACTACCTCGGTACCCACCACAACTCGATCGCAGAGGACTCTGAGGACCACACCGAAGAAGTGAAGTGGCACGATGTGGCGCCCGTCGGGAAGATGGACCTCATCGTCGACCTGAACTTCCGAATGGACTCGTCGGCTCTCTACTCCGACATCGTCCTTCCTGCAGCTTCTTGGTACGAGAAAGCCGACCTTAATAGTACGGACCTTCACTCGTTCATCCATCCGCTCTCGGCGGCTATTGCACCGGTGTGGGAGTCCAAGACCGACTGGAACATCTTCCGCGATCTGGCCGAGGCTACGAGCGAGGCGGCGACCAAGTACTTCCCGAAGCCGCAGAAGGACGTTGTAGCTTCTCCCATCGCGCACGATTCGGCAGGAGAGATCTCTCAGCCGGAGATCAAGGACTGGTATCTGGGCGAGTGCGATCCGGTCCTCGGCAAGACGATGCATAACCTCGCGGTCGTCGATCGTGACTACACAAAGCTCTACGACAAGTTTATCACCCTCGGAGAGAATATTCGTACGGAAGGGCTTGGAGCACACGGCAATAGCTATCAATGCGCTGATGTCTACGACGAGATGATCACGTCCAACCATTTCCCGGTAGAGCGCAACGGCAAGGTGCTTCCTTCGCTTAAAGAGGACGAATCAGCGGCGAACGCGGTGCTGCACCTCTCGTCGCTGACTAATGGCATACTGAACGTCCGAGCGTATGAGGGGGCCGAGAAGAGAACCGGGATGGATCTCGTGGACCTCGGCATGGGCAGCAAGGACGTCCTCATCCGATACGAGGATCTGCAGGCCCAACCGCGACGCTACAACACGTCGCCTCTCTGGTCCGGCGTCATGACCAACGGCCGGGCGTATGCTGCCTACACCTACAACGTCGAGAGGCTGGTGCCGTGGCGGACGCTGACTGGGCGCCAGCATTTCTATCTCGACCACGAGATGTACCTGGCCTACGGGGAGAATCTCCCCACCTACAAGCCGTCTCCCAAGCCGGAGGCGTACGGCGACCTCAAGCAGACGCTGAAGGAAGGGGACGCCAAGATCCTGAACTGCCTGACCCCGCACGGGAAGTGGCACATCCATTCCACGTACATGGAGAATCACCGGATGCTGACGCTCTCTCGGGGATGCGAGCCTGTCTGGATGAGCGAGGTCGACGCTGAGGCGCTGGGCATCAAGGACAACGACTGGTGCGAAGTCTACAACGACCACGGTGTGTACGCTGCTCGGGCGAGCGTGAGCGCTCGGATTCCCAAGGGCGTGTGCATCGTCTACCACGTGCCCGAGCGTACCGTCGGTATCCCCAAGTCGCAGGTGCGCGGCGGCAAGCGTGCGGGTGGCCACAACAGTTTCACGCGTGTCCATCTCAAGCCGAATTTCCTGGCTGGTGGCTACGGGCAGTTCACCTACCACTTCAACTACTGGGGACCCATCGCCCCCAACCGTGACACTCACGTAATCGTGAAGCGAATGGACAAGGTGGTTTTCTGATGACTGAAGAACAGCGCAAAGGACGGGAGACCTGAGATGGATGTTCGCTCACAGATTTCGATGGTGTTCCATCTCGACAAATGCATCGGATGCCATACCTGCTCGATCGCCTGCAAGAATATTTGGACAGACCGTAAAGGCGCCGAGTATATGTGGTGGAACAACGTCGAGACCAAACCGGGCACCGGGTATCCAGGCAAATGGGAAGACCAGGACATCTATAAGGGTGGTTGGCAGAAGAACGGAGATGGAATCGAGTTGAAGGGCGCTGGTAAGCCTAGGAGCTTAACCAACATATTCCATAATCCCCACATGCCGGTGATCGACGATTACTACGAGCCGTTCACCTACAAGTACCTGGATTTGATCGAATCACCGGCGGGCGACGACCAGCCCACAGCCCGTCCGATTTCGATGATCACCGGGGAGCCGATGGATATCAAGATGGGGCCGAATTGGGACGATGATCTGAGCGGCTCTCCGGACTACGCTCGCAACGATCCGAATCTCAAGAACCTCTCCCCGGCCGAGCAGCAGGCCATGTTCGAGATGGAGCGGTTGGCCTTCTTCTACTTGCCACGGATCTGTAACCACTGCCTAAACCCAGCGTGTATAGCTGCCTGTCCTTCGGGAGCAATCTACAAGCGTGGCGAGGATGGTATCGTCTTGATTAATCAGGATGTCTGTCGCGGATGGCGCATGTGTGTGACAGCGTGCCCGTACAAGAAGACATACTACAATTGGAGTACCGGCAAGTCCGAGAAGTGCATTTTATGCTACCCACGGATCGAGTCGGGTCAGGCGCCAGCTTGCATGCACTCGTGCGTCGGGCGGATCCGGTACTTGGGCGTCATGCTCTACGACGCCGATCAGATCGAGCGAGTGGCTGCCGCAGACGAGCCCGACATCGTGGCTCGGCAGATGGATATGATCCTCGACCCGTTCGATCCTGACGTGATTGCTGCCGCGAAAGCGAATGGGGTTGCCGACTCCACCATCGATTCGGCACAGAAGTCGCCCACGTACAAGTTCGTGAAGGAGTGGGATCTGGCGCTTCCGTTGCATCCGGAGTTCCGCACGCTCCCGATGCTCTTCTACGTGCCGCCGCTCCTTCCGGTGATGGCCTCTGTTACGAACGTGGACAACAGCGAGCAGGCGGAGAAACTCAACGACATCAGCAAGTACTGGCCCGATAACTGGCTCTACGATACGAGCACCCGGGAGCTCTTCGGCACGATCGACGACGCTCGCTTTCCTCTCGAGTACATGGCCAGTCTGTTCTCGGCGGGTGATACGGAATCGGTGGCGGACCGCCTCAAGAAGCTCATGGCGGTGCGGTTACATCGCCGGCACGTAACCGTGGGGGACGTGGACGAGGACACCGTGGCCGCCGCCCTCTCCAACACGGACCTGAACGGGCAGCTAGCCGACGATATCTACTATCTGACTTCGCTGGCAAAGTTCGACGACCGCTTCGTTATCCCGCCCGCCCATCGGGAGCAGGCTATCGAGATGATGGAATTCACGGGGGACGCAAAGGGTAGCACCGGCTTTGGCTTCAAAGTCGGAACCGCGGTTAGGGGAGCCTGATCATGCATCAGTTCGCCCACTACGAGCACCTCGCGGTGCTTTTTGACTACCCGCGGCGTGACTACCCCACGTGGGTCCAAACCATCTACGACCTCCTGGCTGGTAAGTATGTTCTGGCCGCAGCCCATGTAGCCGCTTTTGCTGAGGCGCTCCCCACCGAGGGGGGGGCATTCACTCCAGAGGCGCTGGACGAGGTCCAGGAGATTTTTACGCGTTCTTTCGATGTGCAGTCCATCACGACTCTCGGCGTAGGCTACGTGATGTTCGGCGACGACTACAAGCGTGGTGAGGTACTCGTAAATCTGAACCGAGAGCTCCGCGAAGTGGGGATCGACTGCGGTACCGAGCTTCCGGATCATCTACCCACCGTCCTCCGGCTGGTCGCTCGCTGGCAAGACCGAGAGTTGGCCGAGGAGTTCGTACGGGAAATCCTGCATCCGGCTCTCGAGATGATGATCGCGGAGTTCGGTGAACGTCGGATGGCGGCACGGAACGGATTGTATCAGAAGCACTTCAAGACCCTGATCGTTTCGTCGGCCGAGCGCGGGACGATATTCCGCGAGCCGCTTTCCGCTGTGCTCGAGGTTCTCAGGCAAGACTTTAGTCTCTCGGAGTGGATTCCGCCTGAGAAGGACAATGTTTTCTTGGGCTCTATCGGGCGCGAACTCGAGATCGAAGCCAATGAGGGGCGTCCGGCCCCGTCTGGAAAGATGCTATGAACGCGCTGAACACCTTTTTTTTCGTGGCGTTTCCATACGTTGCGGTGGTGACATTCGTAGTCGGAGTCCTTTATCGATGGAGGCAGAAGGGGTTTACCGTCTCCTCACTATCGTCGCAGTTTCTCGAGGGCAAGTATTTGTTTTGGGGATCGGTTCCATTTCATGTCGGAATCCTGGTCGTTTTTTTTGGTCACGTCACCGCGTTCATGTTTCCGCGTGCCACCCTCGCATGGACTAGTGTGCCTGTGCGCCTGGTTGTTCTCGAAGTGACCGCATTCGTGTTTGGGGTCACCATATTCATTGGTCTCACAGCACTCATGCTTCGGCGGTTTACTAACCCTCGTATCCGAGCGGTGACAAGCAGGGCAGACTTGGTCCTAGAATTACTCTTACTCGCGCAGGTCGTCCTGGGGCTTTGGATTGCGCTTGGCTATCGGTGGGGTGTCTCGTGGTTTGCTGCTGGGTTGTCACCTTACCTGTGGTCGCTACTGAGATTGTCTCCGGAAACTGGCGCAATTTTCGCACTCCCTTGGGTCATCAAACTCCATGTCGTAGGCGCTTTCTCGATTCTGCTTATCGTTCCCTTCACCCGCCTCGCCCACTTCATGGTGTCACCTCTACAATACATCATACGGCCTTATCAGCAGGTTGTGTGGAATTGGGATCGCAGGACCATCCGGGATCCGTCCAGCCCGTGGAGCACGGCACGGCCAAAGCCAACTGACGAATGAGCCCGAAAGTTGTCCGAGGCATCAACGGTCCTGGGCTCCAGGTGCTCTCTCGCTCAGTACACATGGACTAGGAGTACGAGTTGAGTAAGAAGCCGGCACGGGCACACGCAACCCTATTTCTCAATACTTTCGCCTTTACTGTCTGCTTCGCCGCTTGGATGCTCAACGGTGTCCTTGTCACCTTCCTCGTCAGCAACCAAGTCTTCGACTGGTCAGCCAGTCAGATGGGGTGGCTGATCGGGATTCCAGTGCTTACGGGCTCCCTGGCTCGTCTCCCCTTGGGGATTCTCACCGACCGTTTCGGTGGACGTCCAGTCTACACGCTGCTCATGCTGGCTGCAGCGGTCCCGATGTTTTTCTTGGGCCGAGCCGACACCTACACCGAGTTTCTGCTGCTGAGTCTGGGCTTCGGGCTTACGGGAGGATCGTTCGCCGTGGGAATTGCCTTCACGTCCGTCTGGTACGACCACGAGCATCAAGGGACCGCATTGGGTGTCTTCGGTGCCGGAAACGCAGGAGCGGCGCTCACCACCATGGGCGCTCCGTCTCTGCTTCGGTCGCTGACGGACGGCGGAGCCAATATCGAGGGTTGGCGCACGTTACCCGTGTACTACGCCGTAGCGCTCATGATCATGGCCATTTTGTTCTTCCTGGGAACGAAGAACAAAATAGCGGAGGGAGCGAGTGAGAAAACATTGTGGATGTTCCTCGCCCCATTGAAGTGCATTCGCGTCTGGCGGTTCGGACTCTACTACTTCTTGGTCTTCGGGGGTTTTGTCGCACTCGCCCAGTGGCTTGTGCCCTACTACGTAAGTGTGTACGCGATGTCTATCGTCACGGCTGGGCTGATGACGTCTATATTCTCCTTGCCATCGGGGATGATTCGTGCCCTGGGGGGTTGGTTCAGCGATGTCTTCGGGCCGCGTCGAGTGCTCTATTGGGTGTTGGGAGTCACCGGCGTATTTTGCTTCCTCCTCATCTTCCCGAAGATGGACATTGAGTCACCGGGTCCTGGAATTCTGGCCCATGTCCCCGGAACGGTCACTTCGGTCACACCCACGGGCGTTACGGTTGGGACGCGCACCTATCCGCTCGCGATGGCGCAGGATACGGACTACGGGGCCGGTGAGACATTCATGCTCTGGCCCGATATCCGGACCTGGCAGCAGCCGATCGTCCGAGAGGGCGACAAGGTGGAGCGCACTCAACTCCTCGCCAAGGGCACTACCCACATCTACTTCCAGGCCAACGTGTGGATCTTCACGGGCTTCGTGTTCATCATTGGGATCGCGATGGGGATTGGTAAGGCCGCGGTCTACAAGTACATCCCCGATTATTTTCCGAACGATGTGGGCGTGGTGGGTGGAATTGTCGGCGTTCTGGGAGGCCTGGGCGGCTTCGTGTGTCCCATCATCTTCGGATCTTTTCTCGACTCGTTCGGGCTATGGACTACGACCTGGATGTTCTTGTTCCTTGTCACCCTCTCCTGCCTGGTCTGGTTGAGTTTTGTTGTACGTGAGATGTCGCGGAAAATCTGATGTGATGCTGTCGAAACCCTAATGAAACAGGCTTTAAGCGTATGACCCGAATCCATGAGTGGAATGTAGAGAACAGGGATTTCTGGATGGGCGGAGGGAGTCGCGTGGCCTTCCGCAACCTCCTGATTTCGATCCCCTGTCTCCTTTTTGCCTTCGCAATTTGGCTATTCTGGTCCATCATCATCGTACAGATGGAGAACCTAGGATATCCGTTTTCCACTACCGAGTTGTACACGCTTCCCGCCGTGGCGGGCCTGGCCGGAGCGACCCTCCGAATCCCCAATTCATTCATGATCGCTATCGGAGGTGGTCGGAACGTGATTGGGGTGACAACTGCACTACTCATCATCCCTGCTCTTGGGGTCGGAGTTGCCCTTCAGAACCAAGAGTCCAGCTACCTTACTTTCGTTATCTTTGCCATACTAAGTGGAGTCGGAGGAGGGGCGTTTGCCTCGTCGATGTCCAACATCAGCTT
>DLRL01000049.1 GCA_002501085.1 Gemmatimonadales bacterium UBA7889 | reverse complement strand
GCGACAGGAGCCACATTTCGTGAGGTCGTAGACTTTGCTGACCTCGACGCTTCAGTCGCAACGATCGCACCAGGACAATCCGAGCGACCGGGCAGCCCTTTTTACGGCAACCTCACGGAGAGCTGGGCGAATCAGGAGTACTTCCCTCTCTCATTTAGTAGAGAAGCTGTCGAGGCTAACGAAGCATTCAGATTGTTATTGAGACCTGAGAATTGAGGGACATGTTTCCATCAGTTCCCATTTAATGACCCAACACCCTCTTCAACGGAGAATGTCCAAACTCGCGGCGGAAGGTTCTGGACACCCATACCAGCGGCAATGGTGATATACTGACGCCCATCAATCGAATATGTAATTGGCGTGGCCGTCCCACGACCAACCTCAAACGACCAAACCTGCTCACCACTTCGGGCATCCAACGCAACAAGGTTAGATCCTGTACCCCAAAACGTTAGATTCCCCCCTGTCGACAGGGTCCCGCCGTTTCCTCCGGATGATGGAACCCGCCAAGCTTCCCGATTAGTAGCAGGATCCCACGCGAGCAAGAGTGTAGATGGTCCCGTAAGCTGAGGACGCTCAGGTCTCTGCTCACTTCTGCCTCGACCCGTTCCAGTGTTCCACTGACCCGGAGTGTACTCCAGTTGCTCTGCCATCTGATAGTAGTACGTGTTGTTCTGAGCAGGTAGATAAACAAGGCCGGTGAGTGGACTCCATGACATTGGGCGCCAGTTATGGGCACCGGTGGGACCAGGCGATAGCCATGCTCCTCTTCGGTTCATCCCATAGCGTGCTTCAAGTGACTCAGCAGGACGACCCGTCTGAAGGTCCACATGGGTAGCCCAGGTCAAGTCATCAGCAAATGCCTCTGCCGAAATGAGTTCGCCAGTAATTCGATCAACAACATAGAAAAAACCATTCTTTGGAGCCTGAACAATCACCTCGCGAACCTCACCTTCAATCTCAAGATCTAGCAACATCAGAGGTTGGGTTGCCGTGTAGTCCCAATCGTCACCCGGGGTCGTTTGATAGTGCCAAACGTACTCACCGTTATCTGCGTTCAGAGCGACGATGGATGATAAGTAAAGATTGTCTCCGCCACCCGGGCTACGGTACTCTCGGTTCCAAGGAGCACCATTCCCAGTGCCTAGGTATACAAGGTTCTCCGTTTCGTCATAAACCATTGCATCCCAAACGGTGCCTCCTCCTCCAGCGATCCACCAATTACCAGTCCAGGTATCTGCAGCAACCCTCATCGCGTCGTTCTCAAAACCGTCTGCGGGGTTACCCGGTACGGTATACGTGCGCCAAACCTGGTCGCCTCGCTCAACATCATACGCTGTCACGTATCCACGAACACCGTACTCCGCACCTCCGTTACCGATAATCACCTTGTCCCGGGCAACACGCGGGGCACCAGTAATCGTATAGTCTGATCCGGCAGGAGTTGTCTGCACCGTCCACTCAACCGTACCAGACTCTCTGTTCAGAGCGACCAACCGGCCATCAAGCAATCCCACGAAAACCTTGTCTCCGTGAAGAGCCACTCCCCGGTTTACATTCCCACAGCAAGCTCCTGGACCTCCGTGGCGTGCGTCGGGAATCGCAGGGTCCCAACGCCATTTCTCTTCACCCGTGCGTGCATCAAGAGCGAATACAAAGCTCAGAGGTCCGGTCCCGTACATCACTCCATCTACAACCAGAGGGCTTGTCTCAAGCCGAGCCCCTGTTTTCGGAATATCCCAGGTCCAAGCTATTTCAAGACGACTTACGTTTTCAGTGTCGATCTGATTGAGCGGGCTATAACGCGTCTCAGCTAAGTCACGCCCGTGTGCTGACCATTCGCCCTGTGCCACCGCTGGACTAGGTGTTAAGCAAATCCAGAATGCCAATACCATCAGAGGATAAAGCACAAAGTTAAGAGACGCCTGTAAACACGGATAACCAAATTTAAGACTCATCGATTAACCCTCCTCTTGCATTCTTTCACGAGCGGGGGCAAGCAAGATCCCACACTCCTGGACGCGTACGCAACCCGAATCTCGGGCCTGACATTATTATGACCCGGGTCGGGATCGAACCCACAACCTACGGATTAAAAGGCTCTTTCGTTCTATCGCCAGCAGTGGGCTAGCTTGGAATCGAACCAAGGACCTTCTGATTAAAAGTCAGATGCTCTACCAATTGAGCTACTAGCCCAAAACTCGTTGTTTCAGTTTTCGCTGAACGACGGAATCTAATCAATCCGTTATTCACTGTCTTGTGTCTGCTATCCACGATAAATCACCGAGCGGTTTTGAATCCAAATCGCTAAAGCTAAGAGCTATAAAGAGTTAGCAAACTGTGAAGAAATGTTTAAAGGTCCGTTGCTCTACCAACTGAGCTACCTGGTCATCAAGAAGATAGAGCACTCTGGCTCATCGTGAAGTATTCGGAACCCATAACTGCGATCGCTCCCGGTTCAGCTGAGTCTCAAAGTACTGTCAAACATCCAGCTCATACTGTAGGCGACCAAACGTAATCCGGTGATGAGGAGTAAGTCCTAATTCCTTGATAGCAGCTCTATGCAAGGCGGTACCATATCCCGCGTTCTTTTCCCAGCTGTATCCAGGGTAGCGAAGTGCTAATCCGGTCATCAAGCGGTCTCTGGTAACTTTAGCGACTATCGAAGCACACCCTATTGAGTGAACCAAACCATCACCACCGACCACCGCTTCATGTTCCCATTCCAGGGTTTTAACTGGTAGTCCATCCACGACAACGTGCCCCGGTTCTTCACTCAGTTGGGTCAACGCCCGATTCATAGCTAGGGTCGTAGCATTCAGGATATTGTGCTTATCGATTTCCTGAACTGATCCAGTTCCGATACCTATTGATGAAGCCTTGGCAAGAATTTCAGTATATAGATCCTCTCGGAGAGTGCGCGAAAGCTTTTTCGAGTCCCCTGCCCCTTCTACCTGAGTACCTTCGGGAAGCACAACTGCTGCAGCTATGACTGGCCCTGCAAGCGGGCCTCGCCCAGCTTCGTCGACACCGGCGACCGAACGGCCCTGGCTCCAGAAAAGATTCTCGTAAGCGAGCATGTCTCCCGGCCACTCAGATTCTTGAGTACCTGGCTTCATCCTGCCCACTGGTCAACGCGCTTGGCGTTTCTCCTGTATCCGTGCGGATTTACCACGCCGCCCTCGGAGGTAATAGAGCTTCGCACGTCGGACGCGTCCTTTTCTTACGACTTCCACACCAGTCACGGTCGGTGCTTGAAGCGGGAAAATACGCTCGACAGCAACACCACCAGAAATCTTTCGAACGGTGAATGTTTCATCGAGTCCTCCACCCTTACGACCAATGCACACACCTTCGAATGCCTGAATGCGTTCTTTGGTACCCTCACGCACTAGGTAGAGCACCCGGATAGTATCACCCGGATCAAAATCGGGGACAGAGTTCCGCGACTCCTCTTTCTCAATTTGCTTGATTACATCTGTCATCTTCGGCTCCACGATACGGCCGGACCCGCTATTGAACGGCCGCGTAACTTAACCGGGGGTCTCCAGAGCGTGAACCCCTCAGATTGGGGTATCTTTACCAGTCTGATACAACCAAGTTGGGGAGATCTTCACATGGACTTGGAGTCGCTATGCGTATCCAGCTTGCAATCCCGGCGTTATCACTCGCATTGGTGTCCGCATGCACTGAGGTCCCGGATACCAATGACGACTTGTCCGATGATACGCTTACAAGGGCAGAGCGGCTTGAACAGCTTCTGTCTATCCTAGCCTCCGATTCCATGCAAGGGCGGAAAACCGGTACACTCGGTTCGACCAAAGCGGCACTTTTTCTTGCAAACGAGCTAGAGAGATACGGGCTAGATCCAGCTGGAGATAACGGCTTCTTCCAGAACGTCCCTCTCGCACGCATCCAAGTAGATGACCCGAATGGTCCTCGTGAGCGCCTCATGCTACCCTCTCCTTCCCTAGACTTCGACGAACTCCCAGCAGAAAACATCATTGAAAATGAAGTGAACGTGATAGCGCTTATTCCGGGGTCTGATCCAAGCGTTGCCAATGAAGGAGTCGTTATCGGGGCGCATTATGACCATGTGGGAATTGGTCCCCCGATCGACGGAGATTCTATTTACAACGGTGCTGATGATGACGGATCTGGTACAGTAGCGATTCTAGAGATTGCCAGGGACTTGGCTAGAAGTAACCGGCCCCGGCGGACGGTTATCATCTTACTAAGCACGGCCGAAGAAATGGGACTTCTCGGAACCCGGTGGTACATAGAGAACCCTGTCTTTCCTCTTGAGCAGACAGTGGCGGATTTTCAGATTGAGATGATTGGTCGACCGGATTCACTAGCAGGTGGTTTCGGTCGCGGATGGTTGACGGGTTTTGAGCGTACAACGATGGGTGAACAGCTTGTGAACAAAGGATCACCAATCGTGCCCGATCCCCGACCTGATCAAAATTTTTTCTTTCGAAGTGATAACATCGCGTTCGCGCGCATTGGCATACCAGCGCACACTCTGTCGTCATACAATCTGCATGATGACTACCATAGACCTTCTGATGAAGTCCAGTATATAGATTTTGATCATATGGCGGCGATCGTTGAAGCTGCAGTTGAGGCCGTTCGCATTTTGGCAAACGGACCGAGACCCAACTGGGTTGAGGGAGGCATGGACGGTTTAACAGGCAATACACCTTGACTGTGAACGGAGTCAAACCTGGTCTCATGTTGACCCGAGACGATTTTGAGAAGGCCCATGAACGAGTGGCCCCTCACGTTTATAGAACACCACTATTAACGTCCCGCTCACTCAACGAAGTGACTGGTTTCGATATTCGACTTAAGGCAGAGCTCTTCCAAAAGGGCGGCTCATACAAGGTCAGGGGACCCACAAACCTCATAGGTCTACTGACAGAGGAGGAGCGCGCCAAAGGTGTTATCTGCTCATCTGCCGGGAACCACTCACAGGGTGTGGCTATAGCTGCACAGCAGTACGGCATTCAAGCAGTAGTTTGCATGGCAACAAATGCAACACCCTCAAAAATCGAAGCGACCAAGGGATATGGAGCTGAAGTAGTACTCCATGGGTCGATCTGGGACGAAGCCAATGAGAAAGCCCTTGAACTGGTGAAGGAACGAGGGTTGACTTACGTACATCCGTTCGATGACCCACGCCTTATCGCAGGACAAGGGACTGCCGGGTTAGAAATCATAGAGGACTGGCCTGAAGCACAAATCATTCTCGTTCCAATCGGCGGTGGCGGGCTAATTTCTGGTGTCTCTATGGCGGTCAAGAGTGTCAAACCAAACGTCAGAGTGATAGGTATTGAATCATCTGGTGCACCCGCAATGAAGAAGAGTGTCGAAGCCGGACACCTTATCACTCTTGATGACGTCTCCTCTATAATCGACGGATTGCGAGTGAAGACGGTTGGTGTAAACACGCACTCGGTTGTATCGCGTTTCGTTGATGAAATCGTGACTCTTCCAGACAAGCAAATATTTGATGCACTCATCTGGCTGATGGCGAGAGCAAAACTTGTGACTGAAGGTGCAGCAGCAGCTCCGGTCGGGGCACTCCTGGGCGGCCTAATTGAGGCAAGTCCCGGAACGAAGGTTGCGGTAGTCCTGAGTGGTGGGAATTTAGATGTGGACCAGCTTCGAGGGTTGAATTGGAACTAGTTCATCCTGAACGGTAAGATGGGGGTCCCTGTGCCGCTAAAATCACTTACCAGCTTCTATTAACCAGCGTGCTTCACGCGCTCTCGAGTCAGTGCTTCCTTTTTCTCTTGCTTCCATACCGCAATTTCTTCGTGCTTTCCGGAAAGTAGTATTTCTGGAACTGAATAGCCGCGGTAACTGGCCGGCCGCGTGTAAGAAGGAGCACTGATCAACCCGTCATCATAGAATGAATCAGTAGCAGCTGCGTCATGGTCTCCGATCGCTCCTGGAAGCAGTCTGACCACTGCGTCCGTAATAACCAGCGCGGCAATCTCTCCACCTGATACAATATAATCTCCGATTGAGACCTCTTCTGTAGCGAGATGGTCAGCAACTCGTTGGTCCACATCTTTGTAGTGTCCGCAAAGGAATGTGAGTTCAGGTTCTACGCTGTAACGAACCGCATCGGCATGATTAAAGACACGTCCCCTCGCGGAAAGCAGGATGACTGGACCTTTTGGTTCGAGGTCATCGATTGCCTCGAAGAAAGGTTCTGGCTTCATAACCATGCCTGCCCCTCCCCCGTAGGGAAGATCATCAACTGTGCGGTGCTTATCGTGGGTATAAGAACGAAGATCTGTGAGATGATATTGCACCAGGCCAGCCTCTCTTGCGCGACCCGGGATTGACAACCCCAAGGGGCCGTCGAAAAAATCTGGAAAGATAGACACAATGTTGATCCGCATAGCTCTGTAATCTAAAGATCGAGTAAGCCATCAGGTGGATCGATGACAATGTACTTCTCATCCGCATTGACTTGGAGAACTATTTCTTTGGAGAAAGGAATCATGATTTCTCCTTTGTGACCCTGGACACAGAGGATATCGTTGGGATCAAGTTCATAAACCTCGGTTACCTCTCCCACCATGGTACCAATATTGGTCTGAACCTTCATACCAAGAAGTTGGTGGTAAAAAAACTCACCATCGCCAAGCGGCTCAAGTGCTGACACTTCTCGAAACAGATAGTGTCCACGTAGCCGCTCTGCATCACTCCGATCGGTGATTCCTCCAGCAGACGCGATATAACCGTTCCTGTAGGGACGTACCTCTTCAAGTTTAAGAGCTGGAAGGCCCGGATCCGGATTCGCGCTATCAACACTACCGAGATGTAGCATTACCCCAGGCCTATACGTGCTCTGAGGATGATCCGTCAACGGCAGAACCAGGAATTCGCCTTTGATTCCGTGGGGTTTTACAATGTGCCCCACGACCAGGAATCGCGGGCCATCACGACCCATAGCTCAAACAAGTCCGAGTGCTACTCGGACTCCTCCTCTTCCTCAGCTGGCTCTTCAGC
>DLRL01000050.1:17886-18549 GCA_002501085.1 Gemmatimonadales bacterium UBA7889 | reverse complement strand
ATAGAGGGTCTACAGGCGTCACACAGAGAGGACGCAAGGTCGACAGACCTATTGAAGAAAGGGCATTTCCTTGTGGCATGGTATCTGCGCATGGATATGCCAGCAAAGAGTGTTCTCTATAGTTGAGGAGTTTAGACAATGAAGAAACTTTCTTTCTTCACACTGCTGGTAATTGCCCTAATACCTCTGCGGTCTCAGGCGCAGAGGAACCCGATTGAGATTGGGTTTGATGCATCACTCATTCGGAGTGTCATAGAGGCGAACGTTCGGGGTGATGCTGGCCGTACATCCCTCGCGATCCCTGCACCATCTGTCAGGTTCGGAATTTTTCTATTTGATCTGGTTTCCCTAGAAACCGACGTATCCCACGAGTATTCATCATCAGAGGATCAGACGAATCACAACTTTTCTTTGGGCACTGGCATCCAGTATCACATGGCACCCCCAACTCGTTCTTCCACGTTTTTTATGGGCGTCGGTACCCGCGTCAACTCGCGGGGACAGGTTTCAGGGAATGAGAAACGTGAATTCGAGGATGAATGGGACAAGGATAGGGATCAAGATCGTGATAGACGTCCACCCACACCACCAACGCGCGATCCTCGCCCACCTCGAGATGAAGATGACCGGTACCTTGAACGCAGATCTCCGAACGACACTCAA
>DLRL01000050.1:0-17507 GCA_002501085.1 Gemmatimonadales bacterium UBA7889 | reverse complement strand
TTACGAGCGAGTGGCTTCTTCTATCATGACTTCCGGTCTTCCGGTAGAGCCGCCAACAGTAGCCTCGGAGTTGGTTTCGGATTTTCTTTCTTTACTGGCGGAACAAGACGCGGAGAACGAAGCCGACGCAGATAATGGACTGGAATTTATCGGGGTGTGCTAATATCGAACTGTGCTGCTTTAGCATCTTGCCCACCTCATACTCCGACCCCAATCTGCTCACCCGTCCCTAACTCGACCCTTGAACGCACAACTATCAACCCCACGAAATGCGTAAAACCATAACCCTCGGAATCCTAACGGCGCTGGTCTTGGCAATAGCCAGTTTAGTGGCGAACCGAACGTCTGATCCACCCCCCCTGACCACACTCGTCAGTTCTTTTTTTGATGCGGATTATGATGTAACTGCAGAATTTCTCTCGTTTCAAAAGGAGAGCCGCTTCGTCCGCCTGGAGGATGGGACTGACCTGGCGGTAGACATTTTCGTTCCTGAAGACGCGGCAGATGACAGCGGATCACTCACAACAAGCTTCCCGACGATCCTAGAGTACACGCCATATAACCGCGCCTTCGCTTTGCCGGGTATGGCTTTATGGGAGAGGATAGGCCTCCGTTGGCGTACAGGACTCAAGGAAGCAGTCTTCGACCGATCTCTGTCGCAACCTGTACGCACCATGATCGGCTTAGGGTACGCTTACGTCGTAGTCGATATGAGAGGAACCGGAGCTTCGTTTGGAAGCCAAACACCTCTCATGCCTAGACTCGGATCAGACGGAGCTGAGATCGTGAATTGGATCACCAGCCAACCGTGGTCGGACGGGTCTGTGGGAATGAGGGGACAGTCCTACGTGGCCTGGAGCCAATACGCCACCGCGAGCCAAGCGCCTGAAGGGCTTCAGTGCATCGCACCGGGCGTCATCATGTTTGATACCTATACTGAAGGAACTAGACCCGGTGGAATAACCACGACTCGATGGCTCTCAGAGTATAGTGATCACCTCCAGGCGTTTAATCTCAGCAAGAATGATCCTGACAATGGATTCTTCCCGGTAGCACCAGTCGTGGATGAAGACGGAGACGGACGATGGATCGATGAAATCCCACTCGCATCCACCGGCGATGTCACGCTTTTCACCGACGACGACGAACTCATCTACCCAGACGGACAGTTTCGAGAACAACATTACTTGGCTAGGGCCGTCAATGAACATAAGGGCAATGTCTTAGGCCGACGCTTGCTTGAGCCCGACATGCGCTTCTCAGATGCAGTCCAAGCCTTTGGGACGGACACTCTCTCCTTCACTGATACCAGCCCAGGGGCAATGCTTGAAAGGGTAGCCGCATCGGGTGTATCTGTACTAAACCTGGGTGGGTGGTTCGATGGTTTCCTGAAGGGCACGACAAAACTTTTCAGCTCTATGGAACAAGGTTCGGGAATGCGAATGATGATCGGACCCCGTTTCCATGTGCCCGAAGGTGTAACTCCACCCTACCAAGAATTACTCGGCTACGATGGAGACCTAGCATCCGATGTTGTACTTGAAGAGATCCGCTTCTTCGACTGGTGCCTCAAGGGGATCGATACTGGGGTCTCAGAGGAGGATCCGGTGCTCCTCTATGTCATGAACCGCGGTTGGCGTCATGAAAAAGGTTGGCCGCTGGAAAGACAAGAAATTCAGTCACTGCACCTTGGACCATCTGGATCACTCGGGGCTGATATAGGTGAGCCTGGATTGGATCACTACAACGTGGATTTTGAGCATACTGCAAACTTCGGTTCCAACGCCACAAACCGCTGGATTTTGATGCGATCTCCAGACTCGCTCATGGTTCGAACAGAGTTAGATAAACAAACGATATTTTATGAAACAGAGCCACTGGACACCGAGTTAGAGGTCACAGGCCATCCAGTAGTAGATCTCTGGGTGAGTGCGAATCAACCTGATGCGGACGTATTTGTGTATCTGAGTGACGTAGCACCAGACGGGACAGCGAACTACATAACGGAAGGTCAACTAAGAGCTGGATTCCACATAATGCAGGATCCCGAACTACAAACCCAAGGCCTCCAACCTGTACGTCCTGAACTTCCATGGCATGGATTTCGGGCCGGAGATTATGACGCGAATGCGTTTGCGGATGACCATATTGTTAACCTCCGCTTTGATCTTCAACCCACGAGTTGGGTCTTCACTGAAGGGCATCGTATTCGAATCTCTATAGCTGGAGCAGACGCGGGCAACTTCGAGTTGCACCCAGGTCTCTGCGCTACCGGCGTTGCTGAGCAATGCTCGGCCACAACGCTTACCTTACACCGAGGGACCGTTTATCAGTCTCGGATCGAATTACCCGTAATCCCCCTTTCATAATGAAAACCTTCTGCAAGTATGGGTCGCCAATGGAAACCATAGTCCGGTTAAGATCCCACACGTTGCTACTCCTCTTGCTCAGTCTACAGTTGAGTGGATGCTCGACTTGGCAGCCTCGAACTGTGAGCCCACAAGAGGTGATCGAGATGGAACAACCCTCACGTGTGCGCGTCACAACGCAAGCTCGTGTAGTCGAGGAGGCTAGTCCTAACCTGGATCGTGTAGCGCTCAGAGACGAAAGTGAACTGGTACTTAGCAATCCCACGGTGGCCAACGGTATGATCGTCGGTACCACAGACGCCGGTCCGGTAGCCAGAGTTGTACTTGGGGATGTTCGCACAATCGAAGTCCAGGAAACGGACGCTGTACGAACTGGTGTACTCGCGGGTGGCGTCGCACTGGCTTCCACTCTCTTTGTCCTCCTCCTCTCGACTCTTTCTGGCGGCTGACCGGGTGATCAGGCCCGTTACTTGCAAGATGACGCGGTGACTAAATCACTGCTGAACGAGAACATCAGATCAACGTCATTTACTTAGGTGTGTTCCCGTTCAGGACTAGAGGCTCTACTCACATAACCATCCATGCTTAGGTTACCGCTATCCACATTCCCCGGATGAGGGATTTCTGCGAGTACTCTATGAGCTTGGGCCTGCATCTTATTCCTCTTCGCCGGCACCTCTTTTCGTTGTTCATCGCATTTACTGTCGCTTTTCCTGCACAGATTGCTGCACAAGTGGATATCGAAGCGCTCCGGACTGAAGATCCACCGATGGGGTATTCAGGCTCTATCGGTAGCAATGTGACTGTCCGGACAGGAAATGTGGATTTCATTCAACTTGGACTAAATGCTCGCCTATTCCACGTCGACGACTTGTCAACAACACTGGTGGTTGGGAATGGAGGGCTTGGACTTTTAGGACGAAGCCGTTTTGCATCGTCAGGACTGTTGCATTACCGCAAGACCTACCTCTACAACAGGCGAATCTCACCTGAGTGGTTCGGCCAATTGAACTATGACAGGTCTCAGCGGCTCGACTTCAGAATGGTCCTCGGTGGAGGAGGTCGGACCTCATTCGCAAGCGGAGAGTGGGGAGAATTCGGCATGGGTGCTTCCATTGTTCTCGAACACGAGGCCCTAAATCTCCCGGAAGATGCAGTACACCCGGATAATACGAATACAGTCAGATGGAGCAGTTTTCTCACGCTGCGCGTGGTACCGACTGAAGATTTTGTGATTACGTCTACGACATACATGCAACCCGCATATAACGACTTTAGTGATCTTCGAATGCTCGGAAAAATTCGTATTGCAACGCCCGTGACGGATAAGTTAGCGCTCACGGTATCGTTTAATATGCGTTACGACAGCGGACCGCCGGACGGTACCTCGGCTCTGGATACCACGCTGAAAACAGGTATTGCCTACGTTTATTAGACAGCCCTCTAGTTGCCGGCTGCCCTTACTGGGAAATTCCATCCTGGAATCTCAGACTCAGTTCTACCAGCCATAACTTCGGCAATGCGTTCTATGATCGCAGGATGGTCAGCAGATACATTACTCGTTTCTCCTAGGTCACTCGACAAATTATACAATTCGATCGGTGCATCAGCTGAAGAATGTCCACCGAGTCGCACACCCTTCCAGTCACCCATACGAACAGCTTGTGCACCGTCCCATAGCCCATGGTACTCCCAGTAGAGGGCTTCATGGTCTTGTTGCCGGCCGGTACCTAACAAGGTAGGGAGCAATGAAATGCCATCGATATCATCAGGTGCGACACCACCTGTTAGGTCAGCGAGTGTCGGGACGATGTCCCAAAATGCCGACACGTGTTCACTGGATGAGCCAGCCTCGATCATTCCAGGCCAACGCGCGATAAATGGCACTCTGATACCACCCTCGTAGACGGAACCCTTTAGACCGCGAAGTCCCGCGGTGCTCTCGAAAAAAGAAGCATCAACACCTCCTGTGTAAGTGGTGCCATTGTCACTTGAGAACATCACGAGAGTATTCTCAGCCAGACCCAACTCATCTAACAGGGTTAAAAGCTCGCCGATATGTGCGTCCATACGCGTGATCATTGCAGCGTACGCAGCCTTCGGCCTTTGGTGTGGTAGATATGACTGATCACCTATATACGGAGCCTCCTCCCATGCTCCGTCATATTCAGTCAACGCAGAATCCGGGACCTGGAGTGCGAGGTGCGGAATCGGGAATGGGAGGTAGAGGAAGAACGGCTCATCCTGGTGCGTATTGACGAAGTCCAGAGCCTCTACTGCCATCAGATCTTGGGCGTAGTCTCGCCCAGTGAATCCCTCATAGGAGGCAGGGTCATCGGGGTTCCCCTCCAGCCTTTGATGTGGCGAAAAATACTCATTATCCAGTGTGTCCCAGACCTGATTCCGCCACAGGTGTGTCGGGTAGTAGTTATGCGCTTGCTTTTGGTCCAGGTAGCCGTAGAAAAGATCAAAACCTTGCTCGTTGGGGATACCTGAGGACCCCGGCCCACCGAGGCCCCACTTCCCAACTGCCGCCGTAACGTACCCGACTTCCTGAAGCATACGACCTAGTGTAAAAGAGCCAGCCGGAAGAGGCATTTGACCGAACTCCTCGCTATCTAGCCACCCGCCAAGCTCGAAGTTGTCCTTGATCAGTCCATGACCTGTGTGTTTGCCACTCATCAAGGTTGCACGTGACGGTGCACATACAGGGCTACCCGAATAGTGTTGCGTGAATCGCATCCCCTCCTGGGCCAGCCGATCAAGGTTGGGAGTCTTGATCAGGGTCTGCCCATAAGATCCCAGTTCACCGTAGCCAAGATCATCTGCCAAGATATACACGATGTTCGGTGGCGACTCATCTAATGAGACAGTCTCAGAACAAGCCATCAGAGCCATCGATAGAAGAGCAAGAAGCTTGGGAAATCTAATGATTTTACCTGCTTTGTTAGTGATCAATGTGATACACCATATTTCTGGACTTAGGTCTTAGGAGATAGCTCATAAGGTACGGCATGCACACGGGATATACACAGGGATACCGTTCGACTGGCGTGTTTGAGAACTAGTGTCGCATCTTAGCTGCCGTGCAAGACCAGAAAAGGAGAAAGGCCCTGAGTTTCAGATTATACATATCGGCAGCTGTTATCGTGCTACTCGCATGCTCCGACATGACGGAGGCAATGACGAGTGGAACTGAGCAACCGTCCGAGAATGACTTAGTGCAGGTACCGCAGGGTTTTGAGGTGTCGATTTTCGCTGAAGGGCTATCAGGCGTACGGATGCTCAAGTTGGGTCCTGATGACCGCTTGTATACCGCACGTTCTTCAGCCGGAGAGATTGTACGTTTTGATTTGAATGCAGATGGAACAGCTAACGGGAATCCAGATGTCGTCGTATCGGGACTCAGTCAGCCGTACGGACTGGCGTTCCACGAAGGAAATCTCTACATCGGTGAAACCCACCAGATCATTCGCTTGACCGGACCCGGGTTTACTGAAGAAACCGTGATCATCCCAAACCTCCCGACCGGAGGCCACTGGACTCGGGAGATTGCGTTCGGTCCCGACGATCGACTCTACGTCTCGATCGGTTCGAGTTGCAACATCTGCGAGGAAGCTGACTCTCGGCGCGCCGCCGTGGTCAGCTACGAGGCAGACGGATCTCTTGAAGAGACCGTCGGCGAGGGGCTGAGGAACTCTGCCGGACTCGCGTTCCACCCCGAAACCGGTGAACTCTGGGCAAGCCAGAACGAGCGCGACAACCTCGGGGACGATCTTCCAGCAGAGGAACTCAACATCTTGGTGCCTGGTGGCCCTATCGAACACTACGGATGGCCGTATTGCTATGAGGATGGGTTGCCCAATCCTGAATACCCGGACGCCCAAAGGTGCGTGGGGAAAGTAGGGCCTGCACTGGAGATGCAAGCGCACTCCGCACCCCTCGGGGTGGTCTTTTATGACCACGAGCAGTTCCCTGTCGAATACCGTGGTGATCTGTTCATGGCCTTCCATGGATCCTGGAATCGCTCAGAACGGACCGGATATAAGGTGGTGAGAGTCGAGGTCGAGGACGGTCAGCCTATTTCGTACGACGACTTTGCCACTGGCTGGCTTACCGAGTCCGGGACCGTCGCAGGTCGGCCGGTAGCGGTCGAGGTTGGACCTAAAGGAAGTCTCTATGTATCGGATGACGGCACAGGTCGTATCTGGAGAATCAGATGGGCAGGATAGTAGATCAAAGTTTTAACACTGGTATGCTCTTGGAGAGAAATAAGATGGCGATGTTCAACGAAAGCACTCGACGTGAGTTTTTGGTTCAACTAGGCGGGCTAGGTGTGCTGCTCGCTCAACCACAGCTCGCCTTCGGACAACAGCCGTTGCCCACGAGAACGATCCCCGGGACTGATGAGTCTTTGCCAGTCATCGGCTTAGGATCATCGAAGCCGGTCTTGGAGATTCCAACTGAGGGCACGGAGCCCGTAGCCGCAGTGATACGCATGCTGCTTGAGCACGGCGGTCGCCTTGTGGATACTTCGCCGAGAACCCCAGACATCGATGCCGAGTTTGGGCGTGTACTTGCTGAGCCCGATATACGAGACGGCATCTTCCTCGCGACAAAGATCAATACACCCAGTGAGGAAACTGGTATCCAACAGCTAGAGCAGACTGAAAGACTGTTTGGTCGCCGCACCATAGATCTAGTCCAAGTCGAGAGCCTCAGAGGTCTCCAATCTCACTGGCCGAAGCTTCAGGAGATGAAGAACTCAGGAGCAGCACGTTATATCGGAGTCACGGTCTCATCCTATAGAAACTTTGACCGGCTCGAAGCGTTCATGAGAACAGGATCTCCGGACTTCGTGCACGTCAACTACTCAGTGATTGAAACACGTGCCGAGGAACGGATTCTTCCGCTCGCTCAGGACCTTGGCATGGGCGTGATCATCAATAGACCGTTTATGAACGGCATGTATTTCGGTCAGGTCAGCGACCGCGAATTACCGCCGTGGACCGTGGACTTCGACTGCGTGAGCTGGGCACAATTCTCGCTTAAATACATTCTCGCACACCCTGCAGTCACTTGCGTGTTGACTGAGACGACGAACCCGGAACACATGGAAGAGAATATCCAGGCCGGCTTCGGACGTGTGCCTGACCAGACCGCGAAGCAGCGGATGAGAGCAGTGTTTGGGGGTTGAACCCGGAGGTCCAGAGATTGTGGGACTAGGTCATGAGGATACTAGCTCTTAACACACGGTGGGTACGTCAAATTCTCACCATCTTCAAACCATTCACCACACTCTACTCCATCTTCGAAGGTGCCCTTCGTCCATAACCGACCGTCCTCGAAATGACTCTCATAAGGTCCATCCAATCTGGTTCTCGGTCTTTGTTCTTCTAGCTCTGCTTGTGTCCAAATTTTGAATGCACCCTTCCTGTAGAGCTGACCGTTGTCATAGAACGTCTCGAACGGACCCTCGAATCTCCCGTCCCTGAACATCCCTCGCTCATAGATATCTCCGTTCTCATAATACGATTCATATGGACCTGTGAACGGTTCGCTAGTCAGAGGGTCGACCCAAGTTCTTCCCTCTATATCGAGGGTATTCATATCCCTTGGTTCCGGTGGCGGTGGACTGCACCCCAGAACTACTAAGGGCACTACTAGGAGAATGATCCTCATCCAGATCCTCTACGAGTTTCCTGAGATCTTGGCAATCGCATGCGCTGCCTCTGCCACGATCTCGTGACGCTATTCGGCATCACCGATAATCCCGAAGTCGGTGCTAATACCGATTGGTATAGACGGGATTGTGGATCGAACCGCATTCAGGACAGTGGCAATGTCTTCTGATCGCAAACTTTCGTTCGCTTCGCTATCACGAACGTGTATGTGGATCGCACTGGCGCCGGCCTCTACTACATTCTGAGTAGCATTGGAGAACTCAATGGCGGTTGTCAGCAATGCCGAGTGACTTCCAGGCTGGCGCCCACCGTTCAATGCAGCCTTAAGAAGAAAAGGTCCGATCTGCTCCTGCTGGGTCACGGCACACCCCCCGAGGGAAACGACACCTGCTCCCGCCAAAGCCAGGGAAGCGCGTCGTGAGTAATCGGAGCTATGAATCGCAGACATAACTTGATTTTGCTCCCCCTACCTCTCGAACCGCAACCTAGAAAGGTATCTTCCTAGATATAGATCAACGTGTTCTACCTGAGCACGGTTTTCCTGATCAGGCACTATCCGACCAGGATTGGGGGATCATACCCATGTAAGTGATTGCAGCGAAAACACTTCTACCGATAAAGAGGCTCAGAACTCAGCTGAGCCTTGTCCATGCCCTGTACCCGCCCTACCCTGCCTTTAGCCTCTTTTGGCTCATAGAACATCGACGCGGAACTAAGCCATGATCAAGAAAACTATCATCGTCCTGTCTCTTGCCTGCCTAACAGCGGGTATGACCAATGTCCTAGCCCAAGATATGCCAACTCTTGGCTCTGGCGACTATGACCAGTGGGAGAGCCTAGGCAACGGCGTTCTTTCTCCATCCGGTAACTGGCTTGCTGTATTAATCAACAGAGTAAGTGATGAGGGCGAACTACGGATCCACCGTACTGATACAGACTCTCTAGTAGTCGTCCCATTTGGTACGCGGCCCGAGTTCAGTAGTGATGGCGAATGGCTTGCCTACGCGATTGGGGTGTCGCCAGACGAAAGAGATGCGGCCCAGAAAGCTGATGAACCGGTGCACAACTCGATGGGCTTACTGAATCTGAGCACCGGAGATCAGGAGACAATCGAACACATCGAATCATTCTCCTTCTCTGAAAATGGGGCATATCTCGCCATCCAACGCTACAAGCCGGAAGACAAGGAAAGTGACGGCGTCGATGTCGTAATTCGCACACTGGCTACCGGCTCCGTAATGAGCTTTGGTAACGTCTCGGAATTTGCTTGGCAGGATGAAGGACACCTGCTGGCACTTACAACGGACGCAGATGGGCAAGTCGGTAATGGGGTATCGGTCTTTAATCCAAGTAGCGGACAACTCCGCTCACTTGAAACTGATGCAGCAACGTACCGTAGCCTCTCGTGGCGTGAAGAATCTGCTGACCTCGCCGTCCTGAAAACATTTGAGGACGAAGCATACGAGGACACTGCACACGTCGCGTTGGCATGGCGTGATCTCGATGAAGACGACCCAGGCAGCTTTGAACTTGATCCTCGCTCCCAAAGCACTTTTCCGAACTCCATGCGCATGGTCGAATTTCGTGCACCGTCATGGTCGGAAGATGGCTCGACCCTATTTGTGGGCATCCAGGCCCGTAGGCCAGCAACCGAGCTGGGAGAAGATGGCGAGGAGGGGGGTGAAGATGACGAAGAAAATGACGAAGATCCTGCCGGCGTGGAAATTTGGCATTCGTTAGATCTCGATCCTGTGCCTCAACAGCGCGTACGGGAGCAGCAACTCCGACGAGTAAACTTCCTTTCTGCATGGTCTTTAGATCAGAACAGTTTTGTCCAGCTTGGTGACGATCTCACCGAATTGACGTCTATGGTTGAAGGCGGAAGCTACGTTGTTGGTCGCGATGAAAGTCCTTACGACACAGATGCGATGTTCCGTCAGCAATTCTTTGACCTCTTCGCAATCAACGTTGAGACGGGTGATAAAACACTGGTTGAGGACCGTCTCACCATAGAGTTCGGGGCAACCCCGAACGGCCGCTACATGGTATGGTTCGAAGGGGAAGACTACTACAGCTACGACCTACGCACCGGTGAGAAGCAAAATATCACTCAGAATGTTGCAACGCAGTTCGTGAATCTTGACGTGACACCGACCCGAGAGCAGATGCCTCCGTTCGGGGTCGCGGGATTTCTTGAGGGTGAAGATGCGATCCTGCTCAATGACCAATGGGATGTCTGGGAAGTCAATCTGGATGGATCCGGCGGGCGAGCACTCACTTCTGGTTCAGATGAGTCGACCCGTTATCGCCTCGTAGATCTTGACTCGGATACAGATGAATATGACCCTGACGAACCGCTTTATTACTCAGCCTACGGCGAGTGGACAAAGCAGACAGGATACGCACGGGCACGGCCGGGTGACGATCCAGAGATGCTTCTCTGGGAAGACAGATCAATAGGCCGGCTACAGAAGGCAGAAAGCGCAGATGTCTATGTTCTTCGCCAAGAGCGTTTCAACGATTCTCCTGACTATTTCGTGGCTGGAGCAGACTTAGCTGCCCCTCGTCAGGTGACCACAACCAACGTGTTCCAGAGTGACTTCTCGTGGGGGAAATCAGAGCTCGTCGACTATGAGAACGAATGGGGACGCAGGCTTCAAGGTGCACTCTTTTATCCCGCCGACTACGAGCCGGGAGAGAAGTACCCGATGATCGTTTATCACTATGAGCTATTGTCTCAGTCACTTCATCAGTACCAGGTGCCTGATCCCACCAGCTACTACAATGGCCAAATCTGGAGCCATGAGGGGTACTTTGTACTCCGTCCGGACATCGTGTATCGGGATCGGCGTCCTGGGCAATCGAATGTGGAAACGCTCCGTCCTGCAGTCGCCGCGGCAGTCGCGACCGGTATGATTGACGAGGAGCGAATTGGACTGATCGGACATTCATGGGGCGGATACCAAACGACCTTCTTCGTCACACAGGATGATCTATTCACAGCAGCAGTCGCTGGAGCACCTTTGACGAATCTTATGAGTATGTACCTCTCGTTCTATTGGAACAGCGGCGGTACGGATGCTCGGATATTCGAGATCAGTCAAGGCCGCATGCAAGTCCCATGGTGGGAAGACTACGATTCCTACTTCAATAACTCTCCGTTACACCATATCGAGAATATGAACACGCCTCTGTTGATGATGTTCGGTACCAACGATGGCGCGGTCGAATACAACCAAGGTGTAGAGTTCTACAACGCTGCGCGGCGCCTCGCGAAGCAGATGGTGATGCTGTCCTATGATGGCGAGAACCATGGCCTAGCGAAGAAAGAGAACCAGCTAGACTACCAGGGTCGTATTCTTCAGTGGTTCGCGCACTACCTAAAGGGTGAGCCAGCTCCGGAGTGGATTTCTAAAGGGGTTCCCTTCATTCAACAAAAAGATGGACTGAAAGCGAAGAGGCCAATCGGCTAAACCAGCGCTTTAGAACCAAAGGATCCCGTACTCGGGTCTGGTATGGCTAAAGCACTAATGACGCCTCGAAATTTGGCAATCGCCGTAGAGTCAAATGCTGAAACCCTGGTCGCAACGCTAGAGCGCTCACGATTCACATTTATGAACTAAGAGGGCCATCTTAGGATCTATGGTGAAGTGGTGCATCTTGATCGAACCTACGACACCATCCACACAACAACGGTACACAAGGTCAGGAGCAGGAGAACTCACTTGATTCGCGACCCTTATCAGAACAACCGACTCGCGGAGCTAGTCGAAAAGACTACAGGGCTCCAAGCGGGGCGCAAAATCGTTCACGCGATAACAGGCACGGTCATATTCTTCGCATTTACCCAACTGGAACTATCTAAATCTCTTACAGTTACAGGGCTATCCGTTTTATTCCTGATATTACTTGCCTCAGATCTAGCAAGGCTCCGAGTACCTCACCTCAACATTCTATTCTTCAGGTTTTTCCAGATCTTAGTATCTCCGCGAGAATCGCAGAACATCGCATCTTCCACTTGGTATATCCTGGGCGCGTTAATCGCGATCGTGCTATTTCCCATTTCAACTGCATTATCTGGGATTTTGGTCTTAGCCTGGGCTGATCCAACGGCCAGTTATCTCGGACGCCGATGGGGAAGACGCGCTTTCTTGGGAGGCACATTGGAGGGCACAACAGCTTTTCTAGTCGTAGCTGTCTTGATCCTCTCAGTGCGGCATCCACCAGCAATCGCAATCCCCTCTGCGTGCCTCATAACACTAGTCGAGCGGTTAGCTTGGCCGCTCGACGACAATCTGATACTAGCTCCTGCATGTGCTGGCATCCTGACATTATTGGGTTTGATAGTTTGAAACCCAGAGAGCCTATAATCACCACGATTGCCGTTGTACAAATCAGGACCGAGGTTGAACTTAGATTGAGGGGTGAGAAACTCTGCGTGCTGACTAAGAAGGGGGATGCAGCGGATGATCACGGGGATTAGTGAGTTCGCCCGAGGCATCACACATCAGACTGTCCAAGGAGCGGCAACACTGATTCAGTCACCATCGGCCGGCGGGGCCGAGCTTCTGGGCATGAGCGCCGCGACCCAGGGCCAAGTGGTTATCTCTGTCCTCGTCATCATCATCCTGTTTGTCTTTCGCAGAGCATTGTTGGCAGTTGTCAGCAGAACGGTCGAAGATCAGGCATCCCGCTACCGATGGGCGAAGACCTCTGCGTACACAGCCTCTCTCATCGGTCTCGTTGTCGTTATCCAGATCTGGTTTGTTGCGCTTAGATCGCTGAGCACCTTCCTCGGTCTGTTGTCCGCAGGCCTAGCCATCGCCCTCCGAGATGTGGTAGCAGATTTCGCTGGATGGTTATTCATACTTTTCCGTCGCCCTTTTGATCTTGGAGACCGCATACAGATCGGCACTCATGCGGGTGATGTTATCGACCGACGAATCTTCCAGTTCTCAATCATGGAGATCGGGAACTGGGTGTCCGCTGACCAGAGTACAGGCAGGGTGATCCATATCCCAAACCAACGTGTTTTTCTGGAACCACTCGCCAACTACTCGGCCGGGTTTCCTTACCTGTGGAACGAGCTAGAAGTACTGCTGACGTTCGAAAGTGATTGGAAGCAAGCCAAGTCACTCTTCAAAGATATCACCACAAAAATCATGAAGGATGTAGTGGCCGAGGCCGAAGGCCCAAGCAAGAAAGCAGACCAGCGCTTCCTGATCCACTACCGCACCCTCACTCCAGCAGTCTACACGTCCGTGCAGGAGAGCGGTGTGTTGTTGACAGTGCGCTACCTCTGCCGTCCGCGTGAACGCCGAGGGACTGGTGAAGAGCTCTGGGAGGAGATACTACAAGTTGTCGAGCGAACCGATAGCATCGAATTCGCATATCCGACCCAGCGCCGCATTGTCGACTCCCGTTCAGACTGATGGATCAAGCAGGGGACCACTTGGGTCCTCAGTCATTTGAGCAAGGCGGGTACGTCATCTGAGTAGGCTGGCCACCCTCATCGATCCATTCGCCACACCTTACACCCATGCTGTAGCTGCCCTTAGCCAGTGCTTTACCATCGAAGTAGTACCTCTCGAACGAACCATCGAACTCGCCGTCCCTGTATTCGATCTTAGAGTCCACTTGTCCGCTAAAATAAAAGGACTCATAGAGCCCTTCCCACGTACCGCCCCTTAGAGTGCCCTGCTCCCTGATCCGATTAGAGTCTGAAGGAAATACTGAGAACGCGGGGCCAGAGTACGGCACCAGCGTTCCCGGCGTCAGATAGGCATCACCTCTCTGAACTAAGTTCACGAGATTCATCGGCTCTTGAGCGTCTAGACCAACCGACCCCGCCGATATTAGGACGAGCCCAATAATCAAAGTTCTATTCATAACCTAATTCTGCTTGGGAACCCTCAGGTCCGCAATGAGCCGGGTACAAAATTTGTGATCATGATCGGGCGTGTATATTAGGGGTTACGAAGCAAGCGCATCTTGGACCCGCTCACCTCGCGAGTAGGTCAGGACGTAGTTGGAAGTGTACCAGGTTGCAGGTCACTTCCCTGCCGTGGATGAAGATGCGGAATACATCTTGCAGCCAGAACGGTCATATCGACAAACACCGAACTCATAGCGCGATGACAACAACCACTTCCCTCATCCTAAATCATCTTCACGATCCGGAAGAACTCGAGTCACTATATAGGCAAGATCCGGAAGCATTTCGAGAAGCTGTTGAGGAAGCAATTCATGCCTCGCCCGATTCGATCGTGCTGCACGTTTGGAGGGCACGCCTTGGATACAACCAAACGGTACTAGATCCTAAGCACGGAACTAAGCTTTGGTACGCGCTTGGCATCTGCCTCGCGGTCGGCGCACTTGTCCGACTCCCAGCTATCGCGTTCGAGGAGTGGTGGTACTACCCGCGGTTTGGACCGTTATGGATCATCCTGGGGCTCGCTGGATATTTCTTGGTCAGGCGGCCCGATCGTGCACTGCTGATGACCGGTGTGATCCTAGCTGCGATAGCAACCGGTTATGTCAGCTTGCTACCAGCTACCAGACTAGGAGAGGATTGGTACTACACTGATTCAGTAGTCATGGCGCTGATTCACCTACCGATTGCATTGTGGTCCTATCTCGGGTTGGTCTTTTTAGGGAATTCTTGGCGAGATGCGCGCGCGCGAGTTCAGTTCCTGCGCTACAATGGCGAGTTGGTCATTCTCACCAGCGTGGTCGGGCTTGGCGGTATGGTCCTCAGCGGCCTGACGGCCGCCCTGTTTCTATTGATCGACCTCGAAATCGCAGAATGGTACTTCCCTAATGTTGGGGTTTTCTGTGCTGTCGCTGTACCAGTAGGTGCAACATATCTATTCGATGCCATATTCGATCGACGCACCGCAATCGCACCCGTGCTAGCTCACGTTTTCGCTCCCCTTTTTCTCATAATGATCGTCACCTATCTGGTGATTGCATTAGCTGAAGGAGCAAACCCGTTCATTGATCAATCTTCTTTAATCACTTTCAATGGTCTGCTACTACTGGTCCTCAGCATCTCCATTTTTTCATTGGTAGAACGCAAGAGAGGAGCGGATGTGGGGTTGATTGATTATATCAATTCCGCACTCGTTAGCTTGACGCTCGTGATCAATGTCGTCGCACTGTCGGCCATTCTATTCCGAATCATATCTTTCGGATTCACACCAAATCGCGTGGCCGTGCTCGGAGTCAATGTAATCGCGCTAGTGCATCTCGCGTGGATATTGGCGACCTACATTGGCGTGGTCCGACGCAAAGTCGGGATTGAAGCGATGGATCGCGTCGTTGGGAATTACCTCCCCATCTATAGTGCCTGGGCAGCCATCGTAGCGTTTTTTCTACCGGTGGTCTTTGGGTTCGGTTAGTAAAGCAGCCCTGTCTTTGGGAACGGAACCATTTTAGTAGATTCAGGAATAACAGGATTACCAAAAGACACGCCTAGTGAGAGAAAATCTTAGATGAGAACACGGGCCCCTGTAGCACAGCAGTTCATAGCCGTACTCTTTATCACGCTGCTAACAGGTTGCCATAGCTGGCAACCTACGACCGTCAGTCCACGCACCGTCATCCTTGAAGAAAGTCCGTCCGGGGTGCGTTTCAGGATACCGGATGGAGATACGATGACTGTCATGAACCCTCTAATGAGAAATGACTCCATCTTTTCTACTGCGGCTGGAATGGTGCCAATAGCATCACAAGATGTGAGCGGACTCGAGGTAAGACGCTTCAGCGTTCGGAAAACAATCGTATTCGCGGCCAGCATCGTAGGGACCATGATAATCTGGACCCGCTGGGCCACTAATCGCAGCGGAGGAGTCGATCCTGGAGAACCGTCCCTGCCGAAGGTACCGATACCCGGAGGATAGCCGAGATAAGATGCGGAGGCAGTAGACATACGCTAAACTGCGATAGGTTACTCCCAGAGCATAAGGCTATGAGATCACGGTTGCCTTACCCCATGCGGTGCACGGTCAACGCACTCAGCCTTGCAATGTTAGTCTGTCTTGGAGCATGCTCAATCATTCCGAATCTATTCAGCCAAACACCATCACCGGTGAGTAATGATGGCGAGCGGCGAACATCCCCGGATGAACTCTTGCGCGAAGAGATCCTTCGCGATGGTGAAGCAGACGCCACCGCATATGAATTAATACAACGTCTGCGCCCCAATTGGCTTCGAGCCCGAGGTCAAGTTTCTTTGGGATCTCCAGAGGCATCTTATGCACTCGTGTACATGAATGATGTTCTGTTTGGAGGCCTCATGACACTGCACCAGATCCGGCCAAGCCAGATACAGAGAATAGAGTTTGTAAGAGGCATCGACGCGAGCATACGTTGGGGTACTGGACACACGGCTGGGGCAATCCACATCCTGACGGGCAGTTAGCCAACCGGGGATCCTCGGACCCCCTTGGGGCTCATAGAAGTGTGGGGGCGAACCCGCATCCGGGTCCGCCCCCACTCATTACTTCCAAAGAACCTCTGACCTCGAGATTCTTACGCCAACCTAGGCGCTGATCAGATCACTCTCCCTAACCGATATTCTCGTTATTCTGGAATTCGGTAGCCGGAAGTTTGAAGCATAGGTCACTTCCGAAAGTGTCTCCAAACGGTGAATACGTTCCGACAGCTGGGACAAGCGGAATGCTGTAGCGCGTTATGTCGTAGAGGTGATGGCCCTCTAAGAACATTTCCGCCGACCGCTCGTAGACGATCTGATCCATAACTTCTTGGGCATCAGTACTCGCAAACGCTGGCAGGCCTGCATTCGTGTGCAGTGTGTTAATGATCGTAACCGCAGCTGCAAGATTCCCAGCGGCGTGCTCGGCCTCAGCCTTGATAAGCTGTGCCTCTTCCCAGGTAGCTAGCTCAAGAGAGCTATTCACAGCAGGGAACTTATCTGCCGTCCACACCACAATGCCCGTGGTCGGGTGTGCGACTCCTGAATTGGTCACTGCTATCCGTGGATCAGCTACTCCTCCAACCATCTGGTCCTTACGCGTGTCCGCGATCGTCACACTGTTATAGTCGTGATTCTGTAACCAAAGTGGGTTCTTCGTAACACTGGCGTCGGCGGAGAACTGCAACTCGAACTTAAAGCCAGCTGGTACGTTAGAAGCGACACTTGCAGCGTCACTCTTCTTACCAAGGTTTAGAAGCGCCCTGGCTTTACCAACCCTAGCCGCATTCTGGATATCTCCACTGCCTCCTGAAATTGCGGCGTCAAAGCGTTGCACAGCAAGATTCCAGGAATCAGCTCTGGTCTGCTCAGGTCCCGCATCGAAGGCAACGGAACACATGGCTTCACCAAAGAGCGTGTACGCATATCCTGCATACATGGACACTTCAGCTGTATATGCTGCCTTTTCAGGCACATCTGCTGCATCCCACTCGGTCAGGTTACCCAACGTATAGTCAG
>DLRL01000033.1 GCA_002501085.1 Gemmatimonadales bacterium UBA7889 | reverse complement strand
CCTTACATCATCGTCTCTGATATCTAGCTCTATGAACTCTGCACCCTCTGGAATATTGGCCCGCCGTCCCGAGGAGAGGTTGTCTAGCACCCATACGTCATCACCTGATTCCAGATAGGCATTGGCGACGTGGCTGCCAATAAAACCAGCACCGCCGGTTACTAGTACTCGTCTCGGTGAGTGGCTCATTACCTCAAAGTTCAGTTCAAAAGGGATATGTTAAAAGTCCCCATCGATAAAGTCGGTGGGGACTCGTTGATCACGGGTTGGATGCGAGGGCGGCGAGACCCTCCTCGACTCAACACTCAGCGAATTTTTTGAGTGAGGTATAGGAAGGGGGCGCTAGGTAATAGCGCCATCGACGGAAGGGTAACAGCCGTCACAATTGATAGAATAATTTGGGCTCCTTCCCTGCTGCGGCGAGCACCATTCCCGTAATGACAGTCATTCGAAGATACCCGACATCTGTTGGCAAGGTCAACGGATTTTTCCAATTAGACCGTAGGTATCTAAGAAATTCTTAGAGCTCAATTCTCATCACACGGGCGTCTTCTTTCGGAAAATTGTAGTAGCTCTCTCGGCGACCTATCTCTTCAAAACCGAACCCAAGATATAGGTCCGCTGCACGCTCATTTGACTCTCTGACTTCGAGATAAATAGACTCGACTCCCTGGTTGCTCGCGACTTCAAGCAGGTGGTTAAGAAGCTCCACTGCCAAGCCCTGACCAAGGAACTCCGGTGCAACCGCCATATTTGCTAGTTCACCTTGATCAAGAAGGCACCACAAAACCCCATACGCAATCACACCAACCCGGGAGTGTTCGATAACCCAGAGTTCGGCACCATCTCGACCGATAAGCCCTAGAAATGTTTCGGCCTTCCAAGGACTAGTAAAAGCCTGGAGTTCAATCGCCACAACACTATCTATATCATCCGTGTGCATGGGCCTGATCACCACGTCAACTCCAAACTTCAAGTCATTCACGGTTAGATCACATCCGGACTAGGCTGCCAGTTTCGGATATACTTGGGTTCCCACCCACGCATAGCGTCAACCGATGGTGTATTAGGATGCAGTCTGATGTAGCGGAGCAACCCATTTGCTCCGGGACAAGTCACAGGCAAAGGTTGCACCTCAAAACCCGCCCCCTCAATAACTAGCCTGTGGTGGCACGAGGCTTCCCCGAAGAAGACTGTGCCAGTCGGAATTTCGCTAGCCAGAACCTCTCGCAATGTTCCAGCGTGAGGGAATACTAAAGTCTCTATACCCATCTTTCCCACACTGTAACAAGCGCCGTAAACACGTTGCTTACGTGCATCGAAGAGCACGTACCTTATGCCATACCCTCCGACAGATAATGCTGTCGCAGCCAAGCTTGAAACTGGCCAAAGAGGTAGCCCAAGAGCGTGCGCCATACCCTTTGCAGTAGCTGCAGAAACTCGGACACCTGTGAAGGATCCGGGCCCTTCACCAACTACGATGCCGTCAAGTTCAGATTTATCGATACCAGCCTCTAAAAGGACTGCTCTTATCGCAGGAACAAGCGCTGAAGCATGCTTCCTTTGTTGTTCAAGCTCCGCGTAAGCACACACTACCCCGTCTCTTCCCACAGCTACCGACCCAACTAAACTGGACGTATCAAACGCGAGGAGTACGCCGTCTGAATTAACCAGATTACTCATGTCCCAATTTCGCTCAGCGCTCTGAAGAGGAAATAGGGAAAGCAGGTAGTTCATTCTTCGGTGAGCCTACCTTCTGAACCCCGACCTCCCTTAATGCGATATTTTCAGCAACAACGGTTAAGTGGATCAGCCAGTGATCAGGAGGCATAAGTTCATGGGCTTGCTCAGGCCATTCCACAATGATGATCTCGTTCTCTGCGCCCAGTTCATTCCATCCGAGTTCCCAAAGATCATCAGGAGATTCGATCCGATAAAGGTCAAGATGGACCACCTCACAACCTTCGTCAGCTTCATAGCGAAATAGGAGGTTGAAGGACGGAGACGGCATAGGAACCTGAACTCCTGCTCCTTCCCCAATCGCTCTAGCAAGAACAGATTTTCCTGCTCCAAGTGAGCCTATGAGCCCAAGAGTAGCCGGCGGCTTCAATGTTTGACCGATCCACCTACCCCACTCCTTAAGGCCCTGTTCGTCGAGCTTCAATTGTTCTTGCGATACACCGTCAATCCCTTGATTAGGAGAGTAGATCGGTGGGAATCGTTATGTAGTACTAGAAACATTTCGCGCACAACCGTTTTGAAATGCCCATGCTCAGGCTGTCCGTATTAGCGAAGTCTGATATATGCCCGTATCAGCAGACTTCATTAGATCCTCAGTTCCTGTAAAGTCCCTCTCGTACAATGATTTCTGCAACTGCTGAGGGGATAAGCGTGGTAACGTTCTGCCCATCATTCACTGCGATCCGCACATCTGTCGATGAGATATCGATTTTTCTAACAGGCACAAAGTGAGCGTTCTCTGCTCCCGCTAAGTGAGGAGTGTGGTCCCGCCCACGCTGTCCGTCTCGATCCATAACCACCAGTTCAACCAAGCTTAGTAGCTTTTCAGGATCCTTCCATAGATGAAGCTGACGAAATTGATCTGTGCCAATGATCAAGAATAGCTTGGCTTCAGAGTAACTTTCCTTAAGTGCCCGCGCTGTCTCTACGCTATAGGATGGGCCCATTCGCTCAGCTTCAATTCCACTCATTTTAAAGCGCGAGTCAGTACTTATGACTGCCCGTGTCATTTCGACGCGGAGTGCTAAAGGTGCAGTATCTACCAATAGCTTATGTGGAGGATGGCCTGCAGGAATCCAGAGCACCCGGTCAAGGTCTAGGGCATCCGCCACATCTGCCGCCACAGCAATATGCCCGCGGTGGGGTGGATCGAAGGTGCCCCCGAAAAGACCTATACGGAGAGGTAGTTCACTAGACGCGTCAGGATCCTGACCCATCGGTCCCAAGTTCTGCGGCCGCCTCAGATTCGGG
>DLRL01000066.1 GCA_002501085.1 Gemmatimonadales bacterium UBA7889 | reverse complement strand
GGGAGTGACCTGGAGACAGAGCCGAGCCTTTGAGACACAAAAAGCGCTTGATAACCTGAGACAGGAGATTTCAGTCTCCGAGGCTGAGCGCGTGAGAGTAGAGCAACGCATCCAGGTACTTGAAAGTCGGCAAATGGTTGTCCCGAAAGCTCGGGAAATTCTTGGTATGCACACACCAGCTGGTAATGAATTGGTGCTTCTGCTAGCCCAGGAGAGAGCACCATGAAGCGTCGCCCTAATCAATCCGATTCTCGCCCCTGGCGTCGCAGAATACTGCTTGGTTTCTGGCTCGCTATCTCATCACTTATTTGTGCTCGTGCGATTCAGATTCAAGGAGTGCAGGCGTCCCATTGGCGTGAGCTAGCTGAAAATCAGCATGAACGTGAAGGAGAAGTCCCAGCTGAGAGGGGATGGGTAATGGATAGTGGTGGACTTCCGCTTGCTTTCTCACAAGAGCGTTTCATCGTCAGTGTTGTTCCCCGCGAGCTAAGAGACCCGGCCAAAGCTGCAGTTCTTCTCACCTCGAGCTTGGGGATTTCTTCGTCTAAGGCTGTGGAAGTGGCTTCGAACGGAAAACCTTGGAACGTTATCCCTGGTCGTTATCCACCCACGGTCCGAGAAGCTCTAGGTGAGGTTCGGGGGATCCACCTCAAGCGTGAGTTCCAGCGGTATCACCCGTACGGAGACCTCGCGCGTGGCGTTCTTGGCGTTGTACTCGACAATGAGGGAACAGGGGGGATTGAGCAGGCCTTCGAAGAAATCCTCAGGGGCATCCCGGGTCGGGAAGTCGTTGCAAGAAATAATATGGGGCAGACGATCCCTGGCAACCGTTATGTCCTCGAGCCACCGAAGTCGGGTGGAAACATAGTTCTCACGCTTGATATGGATCTCCAGGAGATCGCACGACAAGCACTTGAAGAGTCGATTCTGGAAACCGAGGCTAGAGGTGGTGACGTCCTTGTAACTGTTCCAAATACCGGGGAGATCCTCGCCCTTGTCTCCATCCGGGATGGCAAGACCGCCTCGCTTTCCGCAATCAATACACCCTTTGAGCCGGGATCGACGTTCAAGCCGTTTACCGTCTCTGGTCTTCTTGAAAATGATCTCACGTCTCTGGAAGACACCGTGGACGTAGAGAATGGCACGTGGACGGTTGCTGGCAGGACACTTCACGATGTCCATAGTGAGGGCCGCATGTCGATTGCTGATGCACTCCGCGTGTCATCGAACGTAGGAATAGCAAAAGCAGCTAGTCGAATGTCCCCACGCATACAGTACGAGACTCTCAGGGATTTCGGCTTTGGAACGCCAACCGGAATTCAGATTCCCGGTGAGGTCGGTGGCACGCTTCGCAAGCCCGAACGCTGGTCTTCTCAATCTCCAGCTTCGCTAGCTATAGGATACGAGGTATCTGTGACTCCGCTCCAGATGGCGATGGCTTACGGTGCCCTCGCTAACGGTGGCCGATTAATGCAGCCTCTCCTCGTTAAGGAGATTCGGGGAAGCGACGGTAGCCTTAAGGAGCAATTCGAGCCACACATGGTTCGCCAAGTCATCCCAGAGGAGATTGCTCGAAGAATAGGGGGAGTGCTAGTAGACGTTGTTGAAGATGGGACTGGCACGTCAGCGCAACTCGGTACATTTCAGGTGGCAGGTAAAAGCGGCACGACGCGGCTTTATTCTCCTGAGGGTGGATACGAGAGCGGAGCCTACTGGTCGTCATTTGTAGGATTTTTCCCCGCAGAAGACCCTCAACTTGTGGTTTTCGTGAAGCTGGAGCGCCCTGAAGGAGCCTATTATGGGGGTGCCGTGGCTGCTCCTGTGACCCGAGCTACAATGCAAGCGGCTCTGGCTGCAAGTGGGAAGCATATCGACCGGACGCGTCTAGTCCAGTCTGGTAAATTCGCTGAATCGCTTGCTACATCAGCCCCAAGTGCCGCATTCGTAAATCGGGAATTGGATTTTCCCACGGAAGGACTAGATGAACCAGAGATGCCCGTGGGTATGGGACTTGCTAGTGGGGGAACTGCGAGTGAAAGAATTTCAGTTCCACCGTTAGCTGGAGTGCCCTTGAGGATTGCTGTACGCCGACTCCACGGGATGGGCTTACGTGTCTCCAACACGCACGGTGGAGCAATCCTTGGAACAGAGCCTGGGCCTGGGATGCAGATGGCTAGAGGGGATACGATAGCACTCATAGTGCGCCCGAGGACCAATCGTGATTGAGACCACTTCCACTCTAGGTAATGTGGGCGAGATCCTCCGGACGGCTGGACTCCTTAGGGAGTTTCACGGTCCGGAGGATCTCGTCGTTATGGGGGTATGCCAAGACTCACGAAAGACACGTCCCGGAGATCTTTTTCTTGCTTGGCAGGGAGATTCGTTCGATGCACATGACTTCGTTGCTGCCGCTGCCTTCAATGGAGCAGTTGCAGCCGTCGTTGAACATAAGGTCAATATTGAGGTGCCTCAGATCATCGTTAATGATGGACGTCGTTCAGCAGCATTAGTTGCCCGTGAGGTTATCGGTACCGGAAGCAGACGCATGTTCACGGTTGGTGTTACAGGTACCAACGGAAAAACCACGACGGCGCTTCTTGCTCGGTACTTGATGGGGCAAAAAGGGCCTACAGCCGCGATTGGCACCCTCGGGGTTTTCGATGAACATGGTGTTCGTCCAGGTACCGAGGGGCTAACGACTCCCGGTCCTGTCCAGGTCGCAACCTTTCTTCGACAGCTCGTTGATGGGGAGATGGAAGCCGTCGTAATGGAAGTGTCCTCCCACGCGCTTGATCAGCATCGTATAGATGGAGTCATTTTCGATGTTGGAGTATTCACGAATTTGTCCCATGATCATTTAGACTACCATGGGGATATTGCTGAGTACTTCGAAGCTAAGGCCCGGCTAGTAGAACTAGTTGCTTCTCAGGGAACTTTAGTCATAAACGCCGATGACAAAGCCTGGAGCAAATTGGATGCGAATGGGCGCTCGATTCGCACGTTCGCTCTCAATGCTCAGGCTGATGTCCAGGCAGAGTCAGTTCAGATGGGTCCGGATGGCTCTGATTTTACGCTAGTGATTGACGGCGAGCGAAGGGAAGTGAGGCTTCCACTACTCGCCCGCTTTAATATCGAGAATGCATTAGGTGCAGCTGCTGTGGGAGCAGCTTACGGCCTTTCGATTAACGAAATTGCTTCAGGGCTCTCCACTGCACCTCAGGTGGTGGGACGGCTGGAGACTGTGGCAACCGAGCCGTTCACTGTTCTTATCGATTTCGCACATACTCCTGCAGCTCTCGAGAGTGTTCTTGAAGCGGTACGACCCTTAACAACGCCGGGTCGGCTCATCGTGGTATTTGGTGCGGGTGGTGATCGAGACAGGGTTAAGCGTGGTCCAATGGCAGCTGCTGTGGCGCGGAGTGCTGATGTTGTGGTACTCACCTCTGATAATCCTCGTACAGAAGATCCTGAGCAAATTCTTGATGACCTCGTTGAAGGACTCAAGGGAAAAGATCACGAGCGTGTTGTTGACCGAAATGACGCTATTCGGTTTGCATTATCGACAGCCCAAGAAGGCGATACCCTGGTCTTGGCGGGGAAGGGTCATGAAACCTATCAAGTAGTTGGTGACGAGCACCGACCTTTCGACGAGCGAGCGATTGTCCAGGACTGCTTAGTAGAGTTAGGGGTCTCATGAGTCAGTTCACATGGACTGACCGGTCAGTTCGTCAGGCGCTCAGTTTAAGTGCCAATCTGGTTGATCCTTCATTAGAGTATGCTAGCGTCTCCACAGACTCGCGCTCAGTTGGAGAAGGGGCACTCTATGTCGCACTCGTGGGTGAGCGCTTTGATGGGCACGACTTTGTGGTGGATGCCTTGGCTAAGGGGGCAGCCGGTGCGGTGGTCTCGAGGCCAGTAGAGACTAATCCGGGTGCTCCTCTTTACCCGGTGGATGATACTCTGGCTGCACTCGGATCGCTTGCAGCTTTTCGACGTAGCGCTCTAGATGTTCCAGTTGTCGCAATCACAGGATCATCAGGAAAGACTACGACGAAGGACCTTGCCCGTGCTGCACTTGGGGTGACGCGAACAGTGCATGCGACTCCTTGTAATCACAACAACCGTATCGGGATGCCGCTGACACTACTCTCGACACCTACAGAGGTTGATGTCGTTTTGGTCGAGATGGGTTCGAATGAGCCGGGGGAGATTTCTACGCTCTCTGCTATAGCCCGCCCAGATATAGCTGTCGTGACCACTGTAGGAGAGAGCCATCTTGATAGGCTCGGTTCCTTTGCAGGCGTATTGGACGAAAAACTAGACCTGTTTAGGAGCATGACAGAAGGCGGTCGCTGTATTATTGGCGATGAGCCTGCGGCACTGGTAGACGCCGCACAAGCAATTTGCTCGGATCTTCGCATTGCGGGTTGGAGCGAACGCGCTGATCCTAATCTCAGGCCAGAGCAATTCGAACTAGATGTCTTCGGGGCACCTCGTTTCAGGTGGCGAGGGCATCCGGTGACCCTCGCACTGCCCGGCCGTCATTCTGTGGTAAATGCTCTGATTTCTCTGGCCATCTCCGAACTTGTGGGTGTTAGCCCCCGAGATGCTGTCCGTGGTCTGGCCTCAGCCGAAGTCTCTCCTCTCCGTTGTGAGCTTCGCCAGATCGGAAATGTGAGAGTGGTTGCTGATTGTTACAATGCGAACCCGCAAAGCTTGAGAGCAGCACTTGGGGTACTCATTGACCAACCTGGCAATTCACGCACTGTTGCCGTCTTGGGTACCATGCTGGAACTGGGCCATGAGGCTGCCCGGCTTCACGAAGAAACTCTCAAATACGCACTCGGCCTGAATATCGACTTGGTGGTGGCGACGGGAGGATTCGCTGAAGCTGCCGAGGCACTAGAAGTGGATGAGCCCGAGGTTCTTAGATCTCAAGATTGGAGGAAGGCCTACCCAGCGCTCCGTGACTGGCTCAAGGGAGACGAAGTTCTTCTACTCAAAGCTTCGAGGGGAGTCGCTCTGGAGGCCATGCTTCCTCTTCTGGACTCAGATTTTGGTAGCAAGGGTACCAGTACCGTGATAGGTGAAGCCTGATGCTCTATCACCTCATGCCCAGTCTCTCGGACATCAACTTTGTCTTCAATGTATTCCGATATATAACGTTCCGGGCAGCAGGCGCGGTCGTGACTGCACTCATGATTGCATTCGTGCTCGGTCCGATTGTTATCCGGCGTCTTCAGCGTGCCAAGTTCGGCCAAATCGTTCGAGAAGTAGGCCCTGAATCACATTGGTCAAAGGCGGGGACTCCAACGATGGGTGGTGTGATCATCATCATGTCTACGGTTCTTTCCACTCTTCTTTGGGCTGAACTGACAAACTGGTACACGGTGATTGTACTTGTCGCCCTCATTTGGATGGGGATGATCGGTTTCCTTGATGACTATCTCAAGGTAGTGCAGGGGAAGACACGTGGTTTGGTTGCCAGATACAAGATGATTGGCCAGTGGAGCTTTGGCCTTGCTCTAGGAGCGTTCCTAGTGTTCAACCAAATCTCGCCGCATGCATCTACCGCGACTTCCGTACCCTTCTTCTCGGATGTCCAAGCAAGGTTCACCGTTTGGTCATTTATCCTATTCACAGGGGTTGTTGTATCTGGTTCATCAAATGCGGTAAACCTGACTGACGGACTAGATGGGCTCGCGGCAGGATTGTCCGCCATAGCAGCTGTGACGCTGGGTATTTTCGCGTACATCGCTGGTCGTTTCGACATGTCGGAGTACCTAGGGTTTTTCTACCTACCAGGAGCAGGCGAGTTAATGATCTTTGCGGTCGCACTTGCAGGTTCGGCGATCGGTTTCCTTTGGTATAACGCCTATCCAGCTCAAGTCTTTATGGGCGATACAGGCTCATTGGCTCTCGGAGGTGCTTTGGGAGTGATGGCAATCTTGCTCAAGGCCGAATTCTTGCTGGTTATCGTAGGTGGGGTCTTTGTCATGGAAACCCTGTCCGTAATCATCCAAAGGGTTTGCTTCGTGTATACGCGCCTCCGTTTCGGGGAAGGGCGCCGGGTCTTCAGGATGGCACCCATCCATCACCACTTCGAAGCACTTGGCTGGCCTGAGACAAAAGTGGTGACACGCTTTTGGATCATTGGGATTCTGTTTGCGATGCTGGCCATTAGCACACTGAAAATAAGGTGATAGAACATGCCGTATTGGGCCGAAGAAGCCGCTCGGAGTAGGTGGAATGAGTGGACTGAGTGGATCACATATAGCTGTCATTGGCCTCGGAGCAAGCGGTCTTGCCGCAGCTCGATTGGCCCTAGATAAGGGAGGAGATGTCTATGTCTCGGATCTGCGCATTGAACCCGAGGTTGCAGCTCGTCGAGCCGACCTGCGAGAAAGAGGTGCCCAGGTTGAACTGGGAAGGCACGATATCGAACGATTGGCGGAAGCTGACATGGTTGTCGTCAGTCCAGGAATCCCTCCCCATGCTCCGATACTCAGAGCACTCCAGGACCGGGGTATCCGGTGGATCTCAGAACCTGAATTCGCTGTTCAGTTCTTCTCTGGTTCATTAATTGCCGTCACAGGGACTAATGGAAAAACGACGACGACCTTGCTTTTGGGACATCTGCTTGAAACGGCAGGGGTGCGTGTTGGAGTGGGTGGAAACGTGGGAGGTGGGCTCGCCCCAGCTGCTTCAGAGCTTGCTCTCATGGTGCCTGCTCCGGACTGGTATGTGCTCGAAATGAGTTCCTTCCAGCTGTCCTCGATTCAGTCATTCAGGCCTGACATTGGCATACTGACGAACTTGTTTCCGGATCATTTGGACCGGTATCCATCCCTTGAGGCTTATTACGCGGATAAGGCGAGGATCTTCGATAACGCGGATCACCAAAGTACATGGGTCCTACCGGAAGGCGACGGTGTTGTGGATTCACTCATCGGTAATACTCCCGGGGACCGTTTCTATTATGGAGAAGACGAGCAATCGGAAACTCACGCTTTTATGACCGACGGCGTTCTAACTTTGCGTTTCGAAAATCAGCGATACCCACTACTGGAGATGGATGATCTCTCACTAATTGGACGGCACAATATTCGGAATGCGTTGGCGGCATCATTAGCCACACGCCTGGTGGGCGTTCCAGCTGAATCGATTGTTGATGGCCTCCACACTGTCCGTCCGTTGCCGCACAGGCTAGAAATCGTGGCTGCCCACAACGGAGTTGTTTGGCTTAACGACTCCAAGGCTACAAATGTCGCAGCTACGCGTAGCGCTCTAGAGAGCCTAACTCAACCGGTTGTTCTCCTGTTGGGTGGGGTCGACAAGGGTGAGAATTTTAGGTCACTCATACCGTCCGCAGCTCATCTACGTGCTGTACTCGCGTATGGCGCAGCAGCTCCGCGGATTGTCAGCGAAGTTGAAGAGGCAGTACTAGTGGATGGTGATCTGGGATTGGTTGTTCAGCGTGCGAAAAAATTGGCCGAGGAGGGTGATGTGATCCTCTTATCGCCCGCTTGTTCGAGTTTTGACATGTTTGATAACTATGAAGAGCGAGGCCAAGTGTTTGCCGCACTCGCGCGCGCGTCACTATGACGGCCCGCCCAGTAGATGTGGCTCCGACGGGTCCCGTTCGATTTCCTGACTCAGGTCTAGCGCGTGGTTGGGAGGCCTCAGCTGTGATCGTGCTTACCGCGCTTCTGCTGATCTGCGGTCTTGTTAGCCTTTACAACGCTTCTTCCATCTTAGCAATGGGACAAGAGCGAGCAGACACCTACTACGTACTGCGCCAAGGAATCGGTGTCGCAATTGGTGTGGTGGTTATGGCTATCTGCGCATTCATACCCTATTCGGTCTGGTCGCGGCTGTCCTGGCCACTGCTATTGATTAGCATTGGATCGCTTGTGCTTCTAGTCGTTCCTTGGACTGAATCAATTGCTCCGTCAATCAACGGTTCGAGGCGCTGGCTTCGAATTGGTATCTCCGTGCAGCCTTCAGAATTCGCCAAGATAGCAATTGTGGTCTGGACTGCTGGAATGGCGGTGAAGAAAGCATCTCAATTCAGATCACTTCGCCAGGGTTTGGCACCATTCCTTGTGGCTTGGGCGCTGTTGGTCCTTCCTATTGCACTGGAACCTGACTTTTCAACTGCGTTACTCATCGGTCTACTTGGTCTAATAATCATATTCTCTGCTGGTGCACGTATTAGCCATTTTGTTTTCTTGGGACTTGTTCTGGCTCCGATCGTGTACTGGCAACTCGTGGGGGAAGGCTTCAGGGTGAAGCGATTGCTGGCCTGGATCGATCCCTCATCTGATCCCGCAGGGGCAGGCTTTCAAGCGTACCAATCTCTTCTAGCATTGGGTTCTGGGGGGCTTACCGGTGTCGGGATCGGTCAAGGACGTCAAAGGTTCGGCTTTCTGCCAGAAGCCCACAACGATTTCATCTTCTCAATGATCGGTGAGCAGTGGGGACTGATTGGAGTTCTGGTTCTCTTGATAATGTATGTGGCCCTTGTGTTGGTTGGGTTCCGGATCGCTAGCCGAGCTCCTGATCTTTTTGGGGAATTACTTGCCCTGGGTTTCACAAGCCTCATTGCTCTCCAGGCGTTACTCCATATGGCGGTTGGGCTTAGTCTACTTCCAACAACTGGGCTTGCGCTTCCACTCGTTTCCTACGGCCGCTCTAACCTGATAGTTACACTCGCGTCGCTTGGGATCTTAGTGTCGGTGGCCCGCATGGCTCCGGGTATGAAGGCAGCCCGTGCATGAGGGCCAGGTGGTTGTCTTCGCCGGTGGCGGGACAGGTGGACATCTTTACCCAGCTCTTGCCATTGCAGATGCGCTACGTTGCCGTCGCCCTGATGTCCGAGTCGTATTCATGGGAGCTACCCGGGGTATTGAGGCACGTGTTCTACCTGAATTGGGTGAAGAACACTTTCTCTTACCCGTTCGTGGTCTGGACCGAGGATTACGCGGCGCATTCTGGAGCACTATCCCTGCTTTGGCTTCCTCCCTTTTGGAAGCAGCTAGGGTGATGCGTCGTTTGCAGCCTAGTGCCGTGGTTATAACGGGTGGCTATGCCTGTGCACCTGCTGGTGTTATCGCAGCTTTGACTGGAGTCCCACTGCTTATCCAGGAGCAAAATGCTGTACCAGGTATGGTTACTAAGGCTCTCAGTCGCTTTGCCAAAAAGATTCATACCGCGTTTGAAGGAACTGCTGAGGGGCTGCCCTTTGGGGTTAGGAATAGGGTTTGTGTTACTGGAAACCCGGTGCGACCAAAGGGGTTGGGTCGGCGTTCACAGGCGAGGGATTTATTCCGACTACCGGACGAGTCTTTCGTCGTACTAATTGTAGGAGGGAGCCAGGGTTCAGAGTCTTTGAATAAGCTGCTTCTCACCGCTCTGGACGCTGTCGCAGCTCGTTCTCTAGATCGACCAGATCACTTACATATTTTGTGGTCGACAGGCCCAAGACACCATAAAGCAGTGCAAGCCGCCTTGGATGAACTCGGAAATCCATACTGGGTGCATCCAAGCCCGTATTTCGACAATATGTCCGATGTATACGCTGCCTCCGACCTGACTGTGGGCAGGGCGGGGGCGATGTTCACGGCTGAACTCTTGAACCAGGGCCTACCCGGGATTCTAGTTCCTCTTCCTAGTGCCGCTGCCGACCACCAGACCCACAATGCACGGGCGCTGGCTGAAGCTGGTGCAGCTGTGTTTACTCCAGAATCAGGGCTTACTGGAGAGATCCTTTGGGCACAGCTCACCCGACTTGCAGGCGATAGAGTATCTCTGGAACACATGACTGTGGCTGCAACTTCACTTGCTCGGCCGGAGGCTGCAGACCAGATAGCCGCTTCCGTAGAGAGGTTTGTCTCCTCATGAAAGTGCGAAACGCTAATTGCCCTGTTCCGGACCTCAGGACGCTAGCTGGAGAGGGTTCAGTCCACTTTATGGGAGTGGGTGGTGCAGGGATGTGTGCATTGGCTGAACTCTTCCTGAGTCGCGGTGGATCTGTTACTGGCTGTGATTTGAAGGACTCCCAGTCAATTCAAGATCTGAGTGCGCTTGGAGTGCAGTTGTCGGTAAGTCATGACCCCAGGCACGTCACTAACGCTTCTGCAGTAGTAGTAACTTCGGCAGTACCCTTCGATCACCCAGAACTAGTTGCTGCCCGCGATCGGGATATTCCAGTGCTAAAGCGTGCAGAAGCTCTTGGAGCTTGGGTAAATCAGGGAAAGGTTATTGCCATTTCTGGCACTCATGGTAAGACGACGACGACTGCAATGGCCACAGAGATCCTCGCTCAAGGAGGATTGGATCCTACAGGTATCGTGGGTGGTCGCGTTCGTGGTTGGGCTGGGAATCTGCGGCGTGGATCAGATCACCTTTTTGTCGTCGAAGCAGACGAATATGACCGCTCATTCCATATGCTGGCACCTGACATCGCCATTGTAACTAACGTCGAGGCTGACCACTTGGATGTCTATGGTGATTACCAAGGTGTCCGGGCTGGGTTCGAAGAGTTTCTGGATAATCTGAAGGCCTCAGGTCAAGTCATTGCCTGCGCCGACGACCACGGGTCTGCTTCCCTTCTCACGAGATGCGGGGGTTTGGGTTACTCGTATGGCACCACGGCAGGGTCTATGCTACGTGCAATAGATGTGAGTGTCACCGAAGCTTCTACAAACTGTTCAATTATCGAAGAGGGTACACTAGTTGGAAAACTCTCCCTCTCAATGGCTGGCGTACATAATCTCCGAAACGCGCTTGGTGCGGCTGCGGTGGCTCGCAAGCTTGATGTTCCATGGCCGATAATCTTTACCGCCTTATCGGCGTTCAAGGGTGTAGGTCGACGCCTAGAGCGCTTAGGAGAAAGGTGCGAAGTCATCGTGCTTGATGATTATGCCCACCATCCCTCTGAGATTCGGGCTGCCCTAGATACAGCTAGGAAGATGTATACGTCTGCCCGACTTATAGCAGTCTTCCAACCCCATCTCTTTTCTCGTACTCGAGACTTTGCAGAAGACTTTGGAACAGCACTGGCTGAGGCGGACTCAGTTTGGATCACGGACATCTTTCCAGCTCGAGAGAATCCCATTCCTGGAGTTACCGGAGGGACCGTAGCCGAAGCTGTCCAAAGAGCCGGTGGTGAGCACGTCTGCTATGTCCCAGTGCTTGGAGATCTTCCAAACTTGCTCGCTGAAGAACTCCGAGCAGGTGATGTCCTTGTGACATTAGGAGCGGGTTCAATTGATAGCCTCGGAGGTCAGGTCCTAGACCGCCTAGGGGAGCGAGTTGATGCGTAGAGAGCTCCGCATTCTCTTGATCACTAGTCTGCTTGGGGCAACCTGGGCTTGGGGTGGAGAACTTTTAGTAGCTGGTAGTAGGATGGAGATGTTCAGGATTAATGAAGGGGATATCGATATCCATGGGCTTCGCTACCTCACTCGCGAAACCGTGCTCCAAGTTATGGAACTTACCCCAGAGAGCTCAGTCTGGAGTAACACTGACCTATGGGTCACAGATCTTAGCGCGCTTCCCTTAGTTCGTTCCGCTAATGTAGTTCGTCGGCTTCCTCACACGATTATCGTATCCCTGTTGGAGCGGCAACCGGTTGCGTTGGTGCCGACTCCGACACTGGAGCCGGTGGATGGCGACGGAATCCGGCTCCCCCTGGATCCAGCTTCGCACCGACTTGATCTGCCAATCTTGGAAACAGAATATCCGTTTGTGGAAGGCAGGCGAATCATGCCCCCCCGCACTCGGGTGCTGGCCAGCGAGGTTAATAGGCTTATGCAAGCTGACACGGCCTTTCTCCAAATGTTATCGGAAGTGCGTTGGGGGAAGGACAGCAGTTTGGTTGCGCGATGGTCCAAGCCCGATGTGGATTTCCTACTGCCTTTTGGCTTATCTGCAAAGCGTCTTCGGGAAGGTCTAATCGTGCTCGCCCATGCGATGAATCAAACTCCACACGATCTGCCTAAATCAGTCGACTTAAGATTCGCGGACTTAGTTGTGGTCCGCCGTGTAAACGAGAACTAAAGATGCGATCAAACCTCATAGCGGGCTTGGACATTGGAACATCTAAAACGTGCGCTGTTATAGGTGAGATTATTGGTGACCCTAGGCGTCCCGGCTTGACGATTCTTGGAGTCGGCCAAGCGAGAACCGCTGGGGTTCGCGGTGATGTAGTCACAAATATTGAAGAGATAACAGAATCAGTTCGATCCTCACTCAAGGAAGCAGAACTGATGGCGGGTGTCTCGGTTGATCGAGTCTATGCTGGCATGGGTGGTGACCATGTTAGGGCCACGAGTTCTATGGGGGTCGTCGCGGTATCGGAAGACGAGGTTGCGATGGATGATGTAGAGCGGGTGCATGTTGTCGCCCGAGCTGTTGCACTTCCACCTGACAGAGAGATGCTGCATGCAGTCCCTCAGGAATACCGAGTCGACAATCAGGGTGGCATAAGTGATCCCATAGGCATGGCTGGTATCCGGCTGGAGGCTGAGGTCTTCTTGGTTACCTGCGCCATCAGTGCGTCAGCGAATATACGCAAAGCTGTGAATTGGGCTGGATATCGTGTCCAGGAATTGGTCCTTGAGCCGCTTGCGGGGGCGAGGGCTGTCTTGACTGAAGATGAGAAGGAGGTGGGTGTCGCTCTAGTAGAGGTTGGCGCATCAACAACGGATGTAGCTGCTTACTTTGAAGGCAAGATACAGCACGTTGCGATTCTGCCATTCGGAGGTCGCACGTTAACAGCTGACTTAGTCCGAGGACTGTCTGTCCCTTACGCGGAAGCACAGAAGGCTAAGGAACACTATGGGACAGCCTTCGCCCAGCTCGTCGACCCCCGGGAGACAGTCGAAGTGCCCGGACCCTCACCAGGCCAGAAGCGAGCAGTTGCACGGGAATTGATTGCGCACATCATAGAGCAGAGACTCGATGAAATGTTTGGACTCGTCCAGGGTGAGTTACAGGATCGAGACCTAATCGATAATCTAGGAGCAGGTGTCGTCCTGACCGGCGGCACCGTTGCGATTCCAGGGATAGTAGAACTCGCTCAACAGATCTTTGCATCACCAGTCCGGTTAGGAGTTCCGAATGAGGGTCTCAGTGGTTTAGCTAAATCCGTGCAGCGGCCACAGTTCGCAATTGCAACTGGTCTTGCTCTTTGGGGAGCGGACCGGTTTATGGAAACTGGTCGTGGCGCATCTACCATTACATCCGGGATGTTCACTAAGCTCGGTACATGGCTCAAGGAGTTCTTCTAATGGACCTCCTGATCTGCGTTAGACAAATCATTTATTTGAATTCAAATCACTCCGCTGAGGAAGAGAAATGATGATCTTCGAGTTTGAGGAGACTCCGCTCCAGAATGCCAAGATGAAGGTAGTTGGGATCGGTGGTGCTGGCGGAAATGCAGTCAACCGAATGATCGATGAGGAGTTGGAAGGGGTCGAGTTCATTTCTATCAACACCGACTCCCAGGCCCTCAAGAGCTCGCGTGCCCAGGTAACACTGCAGGTAGGTAAGAAACTAACACGAGGACTGGGTGCCGGAGCTCGACCGGAGGTTGGTCGTCAGGCTCTTGCGGAAAGTGAGGAAGATGTTCGCCGAGCCCTAGAAGGAGCTGACTTAGTATTCGTTACGGCCGGCATGGGTGGTGGTACGGGGACGGGTGCCGCACCGATGGTGGCTGAAATTGCGCGAGATATGGGGGCCCTGACAATCGGGATAATCACTAGGCCATTTTCCTTCGAGGGAAAGAAACGTGAGCGTCAGGCTGATCAAGGACTTACAGAGCTTAGAAGATGCGTTGACACGATGATTGTGGTCCCTAATGACCGCCTCCTCGCTGTCGTACCAAAGGGCACCTCCTTCCGGGATGCGCTTAAGAAAGCAGATGAAATTCTCCTGCACGCGACCCAAGGCATTAGCGATCTGATTAGTGTAACAGGCGAGATCAATGTCGACTTCGCTGATGTTCGGACGGTCATGGCTTCTAGAGGACCTGCACTTATGGGGTCAGGGTTCGGTGAAGGCGAAAATCGTGCTCAAGAGGCAGCGCAGGAAGCAATCTCTTCACCACTTCTTGATGAGGTGTCTATAGCCGGTGCACGTGGTGTCCTAATCAATATCACCGGAGGGATGGACCTTGCTATTGACGAGGTCACAGAGATCTCATCAATAATTCAGGAAGGTGCGGGAGATGAGGCGGAAATTATTTTCGGTGCTGTCCATGATCCAGATCTTGAAGGCAAGATCCGTGTTACAGTGATTGCGACTGGATTTGATTCGGCAAAGAATGAAAAGGTCATTTCCAGTGATTTCCAAAACTCAAAACCTAGGTCGAACACCATACCAAATCCGGAGCCGATGCTTCCAGACCTGCAGATTCAGATTGAGGAGGAAGATGAAGCGCTAGTGGGGGTAGCTGTCGCTAGTGATGAAGAAGTTCTTCCACTGAACAGATTTCCCGAGCGGGTGGTGTCAAGCAATCAGCTTTTGGAGTTGGATATACCAACCTTTATTCGTCGCCAGATGGACTAAGCAGTGTTTCGGGTCGACTATAGGTTCGTATTGATTCGTTAGATTGTTCAGATAACTAGTGCTACACGACTCTGTTCGGTGGGAAACTTCCACCGGCAGGTAGTCAATTCATCGGCTGAGGGGCAATTCGGTGGCTCGGGAGCGACTAATAACTAAACTCTGGACGACAGTGGCACTCTGTGCTGTTTTGAACACGTCTTGCGTTCCTGATACTACGCCGGATGCGGGTTCTCTCGATGTTGTGTATGCAAACCCTTCTGAACAGGTGGAATTGCTCTCTCTCGGACAGGACCAGACGCTAGGCTTGCTTCTCGATGGTATCCTATCCGCAAATGATCAAGCAGCTCTTCTGGTTGCCTTTAGAGAATACGCGAGTCCGAGAAGAATGCCGGCTGGTACAGAATTAGTGTTTCATTATCTCAGGGATGATCAGTGGCTACGAAGTCTTGATGTAGTAGTCAGTGCTGATGAGACAGTTCGCTTGACACGGAACGAGCTTGGATGGCACTCCGAGTTGGTCCGTATACCGATCTATGTGGATACACTTCTGGCTTCCGGTAAGATAGAAACGGTTCTCTGGAGTGCGGTCGTTAACAATGAGTACCTAGGTGGTGTTCCTTTTGAAGACCGAAACTCCCTAATTGACGAACTTGACCAAGTGTTCCAATGGCAAGTTGATTTCTCCCGCCAAATCCGAGTAGGTGACACGTATCGATTCGCATTTGAAAGAGAGGTGCGCCCTGACGGTTCAATGCGTTCCGGTCGCTTGCTTTCAGCTGAATTGGTGAATTCGGGGACACCCTACCACGCAATTTGGTTCGATCCGAATAAGGATGGAGAAGGGTCGTACTTTGATCTGGAAGGCAACTCAGTCCGTCGAGCGTTCCTACTTAAACCGTTGGCATATCGCCGGATCTCCTCTCGCTACTCTCCCTCCCGTTTACATCCGATCTTAAGGACATGGCGTGCCCACCGCGGAGTTGACTATGCGGCCGACGCAGGAGTGGAGATTATGGCGACTTCTGATGGGGTGGTCACTCACCGGGCATGGAAAGGGAGCTTTGGTAATACTGTAGAGATCCAGCATCCTAACGGTTTTGTAACGCGCTACGCCCATTTGAGCAGCTTTAGGTCAGAGGTACAACTTGGAAGCCGTGTTAGACAGAGCGAGATCATTGGTTATGTCGGCATGACTGGCCAGGCTACCGGGAATCACTTGCACTATGAAATGATGAAGCGCAACGGTGAGCATATGGATCCGCTGGCGGTTGATCTACCAGCGGGAGATCCCGTACCATCTGATAACCAAGTTCGGTGGGGTGAAGAGCTGATTACACGGGTTGATCTACTTGAGTCGATACCAGGTACTGGCCCTGTGATAGGATTAGGGTCATTGCAGTCACAGGGTGATGAGCAGGGAGGGGCGCAGTAGCCGCCTTGCACATGAGGTGATTCGAGCACTTTTGTTTATTGCGCTTTCCAGCGCACTGCTCATGTATCCCTATTGGGTATACCGCCGTGTCGAACTTCCCACCACTAGTTCGCGCTGGCTGGCTTTTATCCGCGCCAGCGTTTTCGTGATGCTCCTTGCGCTTTTGTTCGACTTCAAGATTCCCGTCGGGGATTCCAGCAATCCAACGGGTGAAGGTTGGGTCCTCTTGGATGCTTCAATCAGCATGTTAGCGGGTGAGGATGAACTGACCGCTTGGGATAGAGCGATTGAACGCTCAAAGGAGTTGATAGAGGAGGGGTGGAGAGTTTTCACCTTCGGCGAAGTAGTGAATCCATTTACCCTCAATGAGACGGATTCAGGATTACGCCCTCAAGATGTGAATACTTTATTGGCTCCGGCTCTCAAGTATGCAGCCGAAGGAGGGGTGAGGTCTGTGCGCGTTCTCTCTGACCTTAGACTTGAGGATCGAGTGGCTTTGTATGCGACTCTTGAACAATTGCCCCTAGACGTCACGTATGAAGGCTTTGGGGACAATATTCGGAACGGTGGCATCTCTGCATTTGAGGTAGAAGATGCAGTTCTTCCAGGGAGTACAATCCTTGGCCAAATTGAGATACATGGGTTGGGGGCTGACAGTGCAGAACTAACGATTCGAGCCGAAGGTGCTGAGGTTGTATCACTCAAGGTAGACCTCCCTGAGACGGGCCTAGTAAACCTCCTAGAAGTACCGATTGTGGCTCCGAATGTTGAAGGCCGTATCCGTTACACAGTGCACCTGCAAGTAGATGGTGATGCATTCACGTCTGATGATGAAGCGGTGGCATATGGGATTGTAGGTAACGAAGAGAATGCAGTAGTGCTTGTTTCTCTTAAGCCCGATTGGGAACTACGTCATCTATTGCCCGTGCTTGGCGATGTTACTGGACTTCCAGTGACAGGCTATCTTCGGGCAGGTCCTGATAAGTTTGTTTCGCTCGGAAAGGCTTTAGCTCGATCCATACCGGTGGATACGAGTAGAGTACGGCGCGCAGTAGATGGAGCGACTCTGGTGGTGCTCCATGGGTTGGATGGAAACTCAGATTCTTGGACGCTAGGCCTTCTAGAGAAAAGTATGCGCGCGATTCTTCTGCCCGCTGACAGTAGCGGTGCCGCTATTGCAGGCTTTGACACTGAGGTTGGCAGAAGTGGTGAATGGTATGTATCAGGTGACTTGCCACCTTCTCCTCTTTCAGGGGAGCTAGCAGGCACAACGTTTCTCGGGCTGCCCCCGCTCACTGATCTCCTTATTCCCCTCAATAGGGAAGAAACCCGATCTCCCGTGCGTGTACAGTTGAGAGGAACAGGCACCTCTGAAGCTGTCTTATATCTCGACGACGGTGGTCCGAACAGACGAGTATTTGGACTTGCGTCAGGTTTCTGGAGATGGGCGGCGCGAGAGGGGGAGGGTGAGGAGACTTATCGAAGGCTCTGGTCTGGGGTCACAGGGTGGTTATTCGCAGATGAAAAGCCAGTAGCCCGTGAGCCTCGACCGACCAAATGGGTGTTTCGGAGAAAGGAGCCGGTTACCTGGATAGTCCCCGGAGATTCGACAATAATGAATCTACGACTTTTGAAGAACGACTCATTGCTGATTGACACAGTTATAGTTGGAGGTACCAAGCCCTCATCGGGCATGCTCCCCCCCGGATTGTATCACTACAGATTCGGAACGCCATCTGGCGAACTCATCGGAGAAGGACGTTTCGATGTGGAGATGATTTCCGGAGAGATGATTTCTCCCTCTGAAGAGCCGAAAGCGCCAGAGTCAGCCGCTGTTACGGTCGCTAATGATGAAAGGTCAGAGCGGCCAATGCGCACCTATCCGTGGCCGTATCTTCTGGTGATTACACTTCTGTGTGCTGAGTGGGCTATTCGAAGACGGATTGGCCTCCGATAGGTCCCCAGATTACTCGACCAAGGATGAATGTTAAGGATTCATAATAATGACGTTCTCTAACCTTGATCGACCTGTGCAGTTCTTGAAAGGTGTGGGTCCTAAGCGGGCTGACGCTTTAGCTCGGATGGGTATCGGGTCTGCACGGGACCTCTTATACCACATACCTCGCCGCTATGACGATGCATCAACGATCACCCCAATCGCTAACTTAGCGGTTGGCTTGGAGGTGACGGTTATTGGCCGAGTACGGAGTAAGGGTGTGATCCCCACACGTACCGGATTGCGGATTTTCCAGGCAGTTCTGGAAGATGATTCAGGGATCATCACCGCATCTTGGCCCGGTCAACCTTGGCTTGATCGTAAGTTGACCAAGGGAGATGTCCTATTGGCTAGCGGTCCAGTCAAATTTTTTCACGGTCGCCAGATTCAACCACGAGAATTCATCACCCTTTCGCAGGATGGGGATAGTGAAATAGGTGGCAGGGTCTTTGTAAGCTATCCGGCGAGCGAGGAAGTACCTCAATGGGTCCTCAGGAGGATCTTCGAATCCAACCTCAACAAATTGTTGGAATGGGTGCCTGATGACGAGTACATGTCGGAGCGTGAGAGGCAGGAACTTGGACTACCTAACCTACATGAGGCCTTATCACTGATACACCGTCCCGGAAATCTGACTGATGCAGAGCGTGGTCGTCGCAGGCTCGCATTCGACGAACTCTTTCATTTACAGATCGTTCAAGCACAAGCCAGGAGGAAGGCAACCGAGTTAGGGCCTGGGATCTTGCACCAACGCTCAAACGAATTAATTCGCCCACTTCATAAGGCTCTCCCATTTGAACTGACTAAGGCTCAAGCCCGAGTATTGAGTGAGATTTATTCCGACATGCAGCTGGACCGGAGAATGAATCGACTGCTCCAGGGCGATGTTGGAGCAGGTAAGACCATCGTGGCGCTCTTCGCGATGCTTTTAGCAGCGGAAGGGGGTTATCAGTCAGCGCTTATGGCACCAACTGAGATCCTCGCTGAACAACACCTTCGTCAGGTTCATTCCGTGCTCCAACCTCTAGGACTTAACGTCGTCCTTCTCACGGGGAGTTTGAAGGGCCAGAAACGTGATCAAGCACTAAAAGCAATTAAATCTGGCTCCGGGCAAGTCATTATTGGTACACATGCGCTGATTCAGGATTCAGTTTTCTTCCAGAATCTTGGTCTCTTGATTGTCGACGAACAGCACCGATTTGGAGTCCGCCAGCGTATGGCACTCCTTAAGGGGAAAAATAACCGTCCCGACTTGCTGGTGATGTCTGCAACTCCGATTCCCCGTTCACTGGCCATGGCTTTTTATGGGGATCTTGACTTGAGCATCCTAGATGAACTTCCGCCTGGAAGGAAGCCGGTTAAGACTGAATTGAGAGCACCTGCGCAGAGAGAGTCTGTATACAAGTTTGTACGCACTCAGATTGAAGAGGGTCGTCAGGCATACCTGGTATATCCGCTTGTCAGTGAGTCTGACAAGCTTGATTTGCTTGCTGCGACAGAGGAATTTGAGCGATTGAAGCTCGAGGTATTTCCCGGCTCTAGGCTCGGATTACTGCACGGACAGCTTCCTGCATCCGAGAAGGACGACACAATGAGTGCGTTCGCGAGAGGGGATCTTGACCTCCTGGTGGCTACTACAGTTGTCGAAGTGGGTATAGATGTACCCAATGCTTCTGTGATGCTCATAGAAAATGCTGAGCGCTTTGGACTTTCCCAGTTGCACCAGTTAAGGGGGCGAGTGGGAAGGGGTCCCGCCAAGAGTCACTGTATCTTAATTGCGGAACCCGAAGGGGGCGCGCGCGAGCGGTTGAATATTTTTCGAGAGAGCACAGATGGTTTTGAGATAGCGCGAGCGGATCTGCGTATGAGGGGCCAGGGAGATTTCTTTGGAAGTCAGCAACATGGGCGTGATCCTATTCTCCGGTTCTCTGATCTTATAGCAGATGAAGATCTACTTGTTTTAGCTCAAAAGACCGCGAGGCAGATCATTTCATCCGATCCAGATCTTGAACATATTGACCATAAGCGCCTCTCCGAACTCATAGAATCACGGTATCAAGATCGACTTGCTATGTTTGGGGTTGGCTAGATGTCTAGGATGCGCTAGTCGTTCTCACAGGTTTTGCATCTAAAGTGGAGGTTTCGAGCGACTTGCTAGTTGATATCAACAAGTTGGGTGACCATGTGGCTGAAGTGGTGACCCTACAGGGCTGGGTCGAAACGACTCGTGGGCATGGAAAAGTCGCGTTCGTAGTGGCCCGGGATGGGACGGGCACCGTGCAATGCGTGCTTGTCCGAGATAGTGTGGATGGAGTTACATGGGAACTATATGAATCCCTGAACCAAGAGGCGCTTGTCTCTATCAAGGGTAAGGTGAAGGAGGATGCTCGTGCACCCGGGGGCTATGAGATTGAAATCCATGGCTTAGAGCTGCTTGCTACTGCAGATGACTACCCCATTCAACCCAAGGAACACGGGGTGGATTTTCTGCTTGATCACCGCCATCTCTGGCTACGTTCTGCTCAACAGAGGGCGGTTCTTCGTGTCCGAGCTGAGGTTTCCCAAGCAATCAACGACTTCTTCTATACCAGGGAGTTCGTCCGGATTGATACACCTATCCTCACCGGGGCAATTGGTGAGCATGCTGGTACCCTGTTTAAGACCGACTATTTCAATGAGACAGCGTACCTCGCACAGACTGGGCAACTCTATGTTGAGGCTGCCTGTCCTGCATTCCAGAAGGTCTATTGCTTTGGTCCAACATTCCGTGCAGAAAAATCTAAAACCCGTCGGCATTTGACCGAATTCTGGATGGTTGAACCCGAAGTCGCTTTCGCCGATTCAGATGATAATATGCGCCTCCAGGAAGAGTTTGTATCGTATTTAGTAGAAAGAGCTCTTGAGAGGTGTTCTGATGAATTACAGGTGCTTGAGAGAGAGACCGGCAAGCTTGAGGGTATCTGCCCGCCATTCCCCCGTATCAGCTACACTGAAGCGCTGGAAATCTTAAAAGGAAAAGATTCCAACACTGAGTGGGGTATGGACCTAGGGGCAACGGATGAAGCTGCATTGATGGAGGATCATGACCTTCCTCTTTTTGTGTACAACTACCCGAAGGGCGCGAAGGCATTCTATATGAAGGAAAACCCTGAGGACGTGGATACAGTGCTGTGCAACGATCTGCTTGCTCCAGAAGGGTATGGAGAGATTATTGGTGGAAGCCAACGAGAGGATGACCTCAACCGTTTGATGGCCAGAATCCGTGAAGAGGGTCTGCCTGAGCAGGCATACGCATGGTATCTAGACCTTAGACGCTATGGGAGCTTCCCTCACTCTGGGTTTGGTCTGGGCCTTGAACGGACCGTGGCCTGGATCACTGGGCGGCATCATATCAGGGAAATGATTCCCTTCCCACGACTTATGAACCGGCTTTATCCGTAGGATTTAGCTCATAGCGTGTGTTGTTGATAAGGTAGACTAAAGATGCCTAGAGCGGTTCTAGACATGATGGATCGGCGGCCTATATGGGCGATGCCTTTATGGGTGCCTGAGGAGATTCGATCCAGCCTACCAGGAGAATGGGAACTCGTTGTTATCGACGAGGCAACAGATGGATCAGGCGACGGGGCGGCCCGTGTATCACCTGCCGTTCTTAAGACAACTGAAAAGGCAGATCTTTACTTTGGTTATGGAATCCCGGCAGAACTCTTGGAAGCGTCACCCCATTTGAGATGGGTCCATTCTGGGGCTGCAGGGGTCGGAAGTTCTCTAACCCGGTCCATGCTTGAGAGCGATGTCATTTTTACTAACTCGGCTCGTATTCATGCTAAACCAATGGCCGAGACAGTTCTGGCAATGATCCTGTATTTCGGGAGAGGTCTAGACCTAGCAGTGGCCAACCAGAAGAAATCCATCTGGGATACCGAACCGTATTACATGGAAGGCGCGCCGCTCAATGAACTCTCTGAGTTGACGGTTGGTGTTTTGGGTTTCGGTGGAGTTGGTTATGAGGTTTCGTTACGAATAGCTGGTCTCGGGGCAAGGGTAATGGCCCTAAAGCGCACTCCATTGCTAGAAGATGTAGTGCCAACTGCTGAGGGTATACTTGCAGGAACAATAGAGCTTTTAAGTGGAGATGAAGGTTTCAAAACCTGCCTCGCCCAGAGTGACGTTGTTGTCTTAGCAATGCCTGATACGCCAGAGACCCGCGGTATGATGAACAGAGAAGCGTTTAGCCACATGAAACAGGGAGCGGTGCTCATCAATGTTGCTCGAGGTAAACTAATTGACGAAACAGCTCTGATTGACGCGCTTAATACTGGAAAACTGCGTGGTGCAGCACTGGATGTTTTCCAGAAAGAACCCCTTAGGGGGGACCACGAGCTTTGGGGTCACTCGAAAGTATTAATCACACCTCATGTTTCAGCGGTGTCTCGAGGTTTTTGGCGGCGCGAAACAGACCTGATTCTACACAACTTGCAGTGCTATTTAGGGAGTTCTCCTATCAAGGAGTGGCGGAACGTTGTTAACAAGGTGGCCGGATACTAGGAAACCTTCATGTGTTCTTTGTTTTTTCCCACAGTGAGTCGAGGACTTCTAGGCTAGATTCTTCAATAATAATGCCATTGTCTCGAGCGAATTTCTCCAGTAGCTCGAAGCGGTTGCGGAACTTCATGTTCGCTCGCGCAAGGACCGTGGTGGGATGTGAACCTGCAAGCCGAGTGAGGTTGACGGCGGCAAAAAGCAAGTCTCCCAGTTCCTCTTCTAGTCCAGTTGAGTCTCCAGCTTCAGCTGCCTGTGTAACCTCCTCGAGTTCTTCGACTACTTTCTCTCGAGCTCCTCGGTAGTCCTCCCAATCGAACCCGACACCAGCAACTCGTTCTTGAATTCGGTATGACGCCGTGAGCGGATCCAGCCCACTCGCCATGCCTGCCAACACTCCCTCTGTTTTTGCTCTTTCTGACTTCTTTAGTTTCTCCCAGTCTTGGTGCTCATCATTGCCGAATAGTTGTGGGTGACGCCGGACCATTTTCTCTTCGAGGCGCTGGTAGACACTCTTAGTGTCGAGACTATCGGATTCCTCAGCGACCACGATTTGAAAGGCCAAGTTTAAGAGTAAGTCACCCAACTCTCCTTCAAGGTCCCCATCAGAACCCTTACGGATTGCATCAACAACCTCATGTACCTCTTCTAGTAGGTGCGGTATAAGACTCTCAGCAGTTTGTTCTCTATCCCAGGGGCAGTGTTTTCGTAAAAACCGCACGAGTTGGGCAGCTCTTTCGAGCATACCAGGGCCTTGGAAATGAAGAGAGTTAGTTTCGATATCCTTGTTGGATTGTATCATTGAGCAAGTATCCAGTTGGATGGCTCATGTTCGGAAGCCCAGTTTCTTGGCATCTTTGAGAGCCTATGTTAACTAATCCTAGTGACCGTGCTTGGGTTGAAGTCCAAGCAGATGCTCTGCTTCGGAACGTTTCTACCCTCCAAGAGGTTGTAGGGCCGAGTTCCCGATTAATCCCAATGGTTAAGGCTGACGCTTATGGAGTCGGCCTATCTCAGGCCGTACAAACTTTGGAGACTACTAATCCATGGGGGTTTGGTGTAGCTACTCTGGACGAGGGGCTAGAGCTTCAAAAACTTGGTGTCATATACCCAATTCTGATTGTCAGTCCTCTCCCACCTGCCTCCACTGAAGCGGCTGTGGAGGCAGGACTGCAGCTTGGTATTTCCAATCCCGAAGCCCTTAGCCTAGTGACTGATGCTGCTGAGCGAGTTGGCCGAACTGCAGAGATTCATATTGAGATTG
>DLRL01000098.1 GCA_002501085.1 Gemmatimonadales bacterium UBA7889 | reverse complement strand
TGTGCAATCCCGCAATTACCGGCCGGAGCAGCATCCTGAACTGCTTGCTCAAGTGATGAGAGTTTCCCGGGCCGTTTGACGACCTGAATACCACTCCCGTTCAGAAGCGCAATCCCGGCAGAATCATATCCTCTGTACTCGAGTCTTTTTAGACCTTGCAGCAGAATCGGCCCAGCCTCTTCGGGGCCAACATAACCTACGATTCCGCACATAAATTAGGTCCTCTGCAAAATTCTCGTCAGATTCACGAACGCCTACACAACCCCTTCTAGCAACCCTGCCACATGATCAAGTAGAGCTCTAGCCTGCTCTTCATCCGGAGCTTCTACGATGAGACGAACTACTGGTTCCGTTCCAGACGGGCGCATATGAAGCCACGTTGAGCGATCTCTCCAAGTCAAACACAGGCCGTCTGAGTGGTCGACCGTGGCATCATCTAGATCACCCTCTAGCATCTCATAAGCACGAGGCAGAGCTTCTCGTGGGAACCTAATCTTCTCTTTAACAATGGAGTACGAGGGCCAATGGGCTACAGCAACTGACGGAGGGCCTCCAACATCGATCAGATGTTGGAGGATCAAGGCAGCAGCTAGCGGAGCATCCCGCGTGTGATGAAGTGCTGGTAAAATCACCCCACCGTTACCCTCACCTCCCACAACTGCTCCCTCAATCATCATTCGTTGCGCTACGTTGATTTCACCGACCGGTGCTCGTATTAAGGGCACAGAGAAGGCCTCAGCTACATCGTCGAGCACTTGGCTGGTTGATAGGTTTGTAACCACGGGCCCAGGGTTCCTCGTAAGTATTACTGAAGCAGCAAATGCAAGAGTCAGATCCTCTCCCATAGCCCTCCCGGTCTCATCTACCAGAGAGAGACGGTCAACATCTGGGTCAACAGCAAAACCCACTTCCGAGCCCGTGTCACGAACAAGTTTACAGAGCTCAGTGAGATTGGCTGCGGTGGGCTCTGGGTCTCTAGGGAATCTGCCATCAGGATTCATACCGATGGCCTCTACGGTACACCCAAGCTCAGAGAGCAGTTGTGCCATGACTGGGCCTCCCGCGCCATTAACACAATCAAGCGCGACTCGGATGCCTCGGCGTTTAATAGCTCCTACATCGACTTCAGGAAGGGCTAGAATCCCACTCAGGTGCCTCTGCCAAGCCTCACGATCTTCAATTACAGGCTCAATAAGGTCCCAGGAGGCTCGCTGTGGATCTTCCTGAGTAAGAAAATGATAAAAACGATCTGATTGCTCTTTCGCGAGAAAGACCCCTTCGCCTGTAACTAGTTTTAATGCATTCCAGTCAGCTGGGTTATGACTCGCAGTAATCACGATCCCACCAGACGCTTCCTCCTGTTCAACAGCCAATAACAGTGTAGGCGTAGGGACCATACCGAGATCGATCACCTTGGCTCCCACCGACTGGAGGCCGGAGATCACCGCTCTACTGAACATTGGGCCAGAGACGCGCGAATCACGCCCGATGTAGATCGGACCACCGGCACTCTCGGTTCTCATGAAAGTTCCAAATGCTGCAGCTATCTGACTCATCAATTCTGGCGTCAACGGATCCCCTACACGCCCGCGCACACCCGAGACGCTGACCATGAGATTTGGTGGTAGAGTAATCGACATTTGGGTTCTCAAATGGGCTTAGCAGACAAGCACGCAAGTGCCCTACAACAAGCTTAAAAAGGTGACGTACAAAGCGTGATAACGTCAACGGATGCAATTGTATGACCGGCTAGCAATCGCCCATCTACTGGCTAGATTGGGCGCGGTCCAAATCCGTTCACTAGAGGAAGAATCATATGAGCAAAGAGGCTCACGAAGGCCTTGGTTTCGGTACCCAGGCAGTGCACGCCGGTGTGTCTCCTGAACCTGTGACCGGCGCTATCATGACCCCGATTTTTCAAACCGCTACATATGTTCAGACAGGAGTCGGTGAGCCCAGGAAGGGTAGCTACGACTATGGTCGCACTGCCAATCCAACACGGGAAGCACTGGAAGCAAGTATCGCGGTTTTAGAGAATGGATCCTCTGGAATTGCCTTCTCCTCAGGTCTAGCAGCGATTGAGGCGATCGTGAAGAGGCTTTCAGCAGGCGACCATGTGATCAGTGAGGAAAATACATACGGTGGAACGACGAGACTTTTTACTAAAATCATGAGCCGACTGGGCCTCAAGTTCACATTCCTTGACACACGTGATCCAGCTGAAGTGGCCAATGCGATACGGGATGAGACAAAGCTCATCCACCTAGAAACGCCGACCAACCCACTGATGCGAATCAGTGATATCCCAAAGTTGGCGAGCCTTGCACATGACGCTGATGCGCTGCTCTCGGTAGACAATACTTTCGCTTCGCCGTTCAACCAGCGTCCTCTGGAGCTTGGCGCTGACTTCACGGTTCATTCCTCTACGAAATACCTCAATGGTCATTCTGATGTCATTGGTGGTCTGATTGCAGTGCGCAATCCTGAACTAACCGAGGAGTTGCTCTTCATCCGAAAAACGTCCGGTGCGGTTCCAGGACCAATGGATTGTTGGCTAACCCTCCGCGGTATTAAGACTCTTCATGTGCGAATGCGTCAGCACAACGCAAACGGGCTAGCGGTAGCCAGATATCTAGAAAATCATCCAGCTGTGGATGAGGTCTATTATCCAGGCCTTCCATCTCATCCACAGCACACACTCGCTGCTGAGCAAATGGATGGGTTTACAGGCATGGTATCGATTGACCTCGGGACCCTAGAGCGAGCTAAGACCCTCACAGAACAGCTCAGTATTTTTGCGCTTGCTGAAAGCTTAGGCGGGGTAGAGTCACTCATAAGCGTTCCGGCACTCATGACACACGCCTCCGTGCCTGAGGAGCGTCGGTCAGCAATGGGGATTAACCCCGGCTTTGTAAGGCTCTCTGTAGGAATTGAAGAAGAGGCGGACCTCATTCAAGATCTGGACGCGGCACTGGGATAGCAGGGAAAGAAAAACCTGGTGGAGTAACCCCACTCGCTCACCCTTTTCCATTTTTCCTGGTTTTCGTACACTCCGCCATATGCGTATCCTGATTGTAGGAAATGGTGGGCGAGAGCATGCCCTACTCTGGAAGCTTCGTCGTGATGCACCGGCTGCATCTTTTTTTGCAACTCAACCTAATGGAGGAATGGTTTCTGATTGTGAGCATCTGGAGATCGAAGCCAATGACGTAGACAGCCTGTCTAGTTGGGCCAAATCCAATCAGATCGACTTAACCATCGTCGGACCTGAAGCGCCTTTGGCAGCAGGCATAGTGGACCATTTCGAGAAAGTTGGCTTACCGATCTTTGGTCCACACGCTAAAGCGGCGCGTATCGAATCGAGTAAGGCATACTCTAAAGAGCTGATGCGGAATGCTGGCATCCCCACAGCTGAACATAGAACATTCACGGATCTCTCCACGGCTGAAGCATGGATCCTAAGGCAGGGGGCACCAATTGTAGTGAAGGCCTCAGGGCTTGCTGCTGGAAAAGGAGCTGTAGTCTGCACTACAGAACAAGAGGCACTCAGTGCGGTCAGATCAATGCTCGGAGACTTTATTTTTGGTGAAGCTGGCCGAGAAGTTGTGATCGAGGAGTTCCTTGAAGGTGAGGAATTGTCGGTGTTCGCCCTCACAGACGGTGAACACTCAGTAATCCTTCAGCCGTCTCAAGATCATAAGCGAGTTGGTGAAGGTGATAAGGGACCTAACACCGGTGGAATGGGAGCTTATGCCCCAGTCTCCATCGCGACACCCGAGCTGATGGCCGAAGTGGGTTCCAGGATAATTCAACCTACGCTGCGGGCATTAGCGGAGGACGGGTCACCTTTCCAAGGCCTTCTTTATGCCGGCCTAATCAAAACGGAGAGCGGTCTTCAGGTGATTGAGTTCAACTGTCGGTTCGGCGATCCTGAAACCCAAGTAGTCCTTCCTCTAATGCAGGACTCACTCCTAGATCTTATCGCCACGGTAGCAGAAGGAGGCAGGTTACAACCTGGTGTGGCAGCCGCACGCACTGATGCAGCAGTCACAACCGTGGTAGCGTCTGGGGGGTACCCAAGCAGCTACGAAAAGAGCAAGGAAATCATTATCCCGAGGCAACTCGAATCCGAGAACTGCATAGTATTCCACGCAGGAACCATCCGCCGGGAAGGGCAGCTCTTAACTTCAGGCGGACGCGTTCTGGCGGTCACAGCCCTAGCACCCAGTATCAGCGAAGCGGCTGAGGCCAGTGCGGATGCGGCCGGACAGATTGAATTCGAGGGAGCTTTTCACCGAAGCGATATTGGATGGCGCGAACGGTTACGTCAGGATTAGCAAGAGTCTTGATGACCACTAGAGTACACTCGACCATAGATAGGAAGATCGTGGAAGAAGTGGTATTCAGGCTATTCAGAATCGCAACGCATACCGGGTAAGCGTGTGCCTGAGCTTCCAGAAGCTGAAACTATTGTTCGGGGACTTCGGACCACAATTGTCGGAGAACAAATACGTCGTGTTGAGGTGCTGCACACAGATATTCTGCGCCAACCAAAATTGATTTTCTCTAAACGAGTGCGTCTCCGAAGAATCAATGGGATTGAGCGCCGAGGTAAAAACGTGCTTCTAGTGCTAAACGAGGGTTGGGTCATCAAGGTAAACCTCGGTATGACAGGTCGCCTGCTACCTTTTTCTAGGCCGCCACGTGGCGCAGAACGCCCTACTCACTCAGCGGTTCGGTTCCGTTTTTTGAGCGGTGCGCTTCTTGTGTTCGATGATACGCGTCGCTTCGGTAGCATGGAGGCTCTCACGAGTGCAGAATGGAATGAGCGATCCGATTTAATGGGTCCAGAGCCCCTAGGTTCCACTTATCAGGCAACCCATCTGCTAGATGGGTTACAGCGTTCTTCTTCGCCAATCCGGTCATGGCTCCTCGACCAAAAGCGGATCGCAGGTGTCGGAAACATCTATGCAAACGAGGCGCTCTATCTCGCTGACATACATCCCCAAAGGCAATCGCGCAGTGTGACAAGCAATGAAGCAAGGGCACTATACCGCTCACTAAGAAATGTTCTAAGGGATGCGATCAAGGCAGGCGGAACTACAATCCAGGATTATCGAAACACTGATGGAGACAAAGGAGAGTATGCTGGGCAGTTGAGTGTCTACGGTAGAGAGGGCAAGCCGTGCTATAGGTGTAATTCTGGAGTGCAGCGTATCGTCTTCAGCAACCGCTCTGCATTCTATTGCCCATCGTGCCAACCCCGTCGGAGAAATAAATGACGGCGTTTAGAAACATCAGCGTCATTCTCATCGCACTCCTTACCAGCTCCCTGCAAGCGCTCGAAGCCCAACAGACACCGGGAGAACTACTACCGGTACGGCAAGTCACCCTCGATAACGGTATGCGCCTGGTCATCCTTAGAAGGCCTGGGGCCCCGACCATCTCTTTCACAGTCCAATTCAATGTTGGCGGGGTGAATGAGCGACTAGGAACCACAGGTATTGCCCACCTCCTTGAACATATGCTCTTCAAGGGTACGACCAGCGTAGGTACAAGAAATATTGAGGCTGAACTCGAGCTATATCCATGGATGGACAGTACACACGACTCTCTAGTTGCAGCGCGAGCACGTGGCGATAGCGTGGGTGCATTAGAGCTGTCAGAGCGCATAGCTCAACTTGAAGACAGTGCTGCAGTCTTTATCGAAAGTAATGAGTTTGATCATGTCCTAACTCGGGCGGGGGCTCGGGGGTTGAATGCGACGACAACAAGCGAGTCCACTGTCTACTTCGTAGACCTACCATCAAACCGAGCGGAATTATGGTTTGCACTGGAAGCCGACCGAATGTTGAATCCTGTCTTCCGAGAGTTCTATGCCGAACGCGATGTCGTGGCGGAGGAACGTCGGATGAGAGTCGAAGTGAATCCGGCCGGTGCGCTAGCAGAAGCTCACCTAGCGAGCGCATTCCGGATGCACCCATATGGAGTACCCGTAGTTGGATATATGGCCGATCTTCAAGTGATGAGTCGACAGGATGTGGAACGCTACTACCGACTCTATTACGGCCCAAACAACGCAATCGTTGGTATTGTTGGGGACCTTGATCCTGACCAGATCGAAGCGTGGGCAAGAAAGTACTTTGCCGCTATACCAAATGCGGAGATCCCTCCGGTTGTGACTGCGGTGGAACCATCGCAAAGAGGGGAGCGGCGAACAGAGTTGGAGTGGGATGCCCAGCCCCAGCTCCAAATCGGTTGGCACGTCCCGGCCGGAACCGATCCAGACGCGCCCTCTTTAGCAATCTTAAGCTCACTATTGACCGGAGGAAGAACATCCCGCCTGTATCGGAGTCTTGTTCTTGAGAGTCGTGCTGCAACAGCCGTATTTTCTTCGCTCGGACCAGGTATGCGATATCCACAACTCTTGCAAATATCCGCCACGCCCAGGGCTCCGCACACCACGATGCAACTGGAAGAACTGATCTACGAGGAGTTAGAACTATTGATACAAGAGGGTCCTACTGACAGTGAAATAGAGCGAGTTCGAAACCAGATCTCAGCCGGATCCGTTCGCCGTATACAGTCAAACATTGGGCTCGCTTTCCAGTTAGTAGAGTCAGTCTCCTTGTTTAATGATTGGCGCGAGACGTTCCGCTACTCAGATAAACTACGGGCCGTAACTGCCGATGATGTTATGCGGATAGCCAGAACCTATTTGACCCGAAGTAATCGCACGGTGACTACACTCATAAAGACTGACGACTCAAAATGATACACCGAGTGATTTGCACTTTTACCTTCGTCTTAGGAATAATGCTCGCGTCTCAATCTGCCTCTGCCCAGGTGCTCGTTCGCCAACATCCAGCAGAAGAGATCGGGTTTCCGGATCTAGAGTTTGAGCCACCTACAGTGGAGGAGCACGAGGTAGAGGGAGTAACTGTGCTCTTACTTGAGGATCATACTCTTCCGCTAGCTACCATATATGTACGGCTCAACGGTGGTTATGGATTATTTAGTAGAGACGTGTACGCCGCAGTTTCAGCCCTACCATCCCTTATACGTTTCGGTGGTACTGAGAGCCTGGCACCCGACTCAGTCGACAAGATCTTAGAATACTATGCCATCCAAACTTCGTTCGGCAGCGGTGGCGACGTGATCACAGCTACTGCCAATGCGTTAGTCCAACACTTCCCCACCACCATCGATCTCCTCGGTACACTCCTTACAGAACCGGCCTTTGACTCAAACGAAGTGGAAGTTTGGAGAGGGCGACAAATCGAAAGTGTTCTCAGAAGAGCAGATGACCCAGTTCGACTTGCATACTCTGAGTTTAACCACCTTCTCTATGGAGACCACTCAATTGGCTGGGAAATGAATGCAGCTGATCTAGAACCTGGAGATTTATCCCGTGAGCAGCTGCTGGAGGTGCACAGTCGTATTGTTTGTCGTGACAACCTTATCCTTGGGCTGGCCGGCGATGTTAACTGGTCAGAAGTCGAGCACTTAGTGGAGGGACTAGTCGACCGGATCAAACCCTGTTCTGTATCTCTGCCCGAGTCACCTATCCCGACGATCAGGGATGAACCAGGAATTTATTTGATTGAAAAAAATGTAGAACAAAGCGTGATAGTTATGGCGCACGCCACCAATTTAAATCTATCTGACAATCCAGCTTATTTCTCAGCTACGATCGGGAACTCGATCTTAGGCGGGGGAGGCTTCTCAAGCCGCATCCTTTCTAGAATCCGGACACAGGAGGGTTTTGCCTACTCGGCAGCTTCTCTGTGGACAATCCCCCGGCGCTACCCTGGCCTTCTTGGCGCAGTAACGAGCACCCGCCCTGAGAATGCTGTCCCTGCCATCAAGGCAATCCTTGAGACAATGCAGGGGTTGGTAGACTCGCCCCCCCAACCCTCAGAAGTAACCACGGCAGTCGATGCAGTTCTGAACGGCTTCGTCTTCAACTTTGAGACGTCCGGCCAAATCCTGTCGCGTATGATGTTCTATCTGAGCGCAGACCTCCCGAGAGATTGGCTCGAACGATACTTGGCTGGAGTGCAGAGTGTAAGCGCGAACTCTGTACACCACGCTTTTTCCGAGCACATGCAACCAGAAGACATGATGGTGCTAATCGTCGGAGATACAGAGCGTATGGGACAAGAATTACTTGCGACCTTAGGCCCGGTAACAATCATGCGTGAAAAAGACTTTCACTAAGAAACTAAATAAATCAGACTTCTTCTTCTAAGCCCTGCCCCAATGGATGGCAGCGATTCCGCCGGTGAGTAAGGTCCAACCCACATCCGAGAAACCGACTTTCTTGAACAGCAGACCAAGTTCATCTGGCAGCGGAAATTCCCCCACAGATTCGGGAAGGTACTGGTATGCCCACGGGTGTCCTGAGACAATGCGACCTATAAAAGGCAGCACACGACGGAAATACAGGAGGTAGGCTGCACGCACCAGGGAGTTGGGGGGTAGGGTGAACTCCAGTACCACTAGGACTCTGTCCTTCTTAAGGACACGATGAAGCTCGCTTAGCCCATGCTCTAAATCAGCGAGATTCCGCACACCAAATCCGACCATAGCACCATCGAAACTGTCATCCGGGAACGGTAATGCTAGGGAATTCCCACACACCGGCCTTATCGGCTCGGAAACTATCTTTCTAGCACCCTGCACCATCATGGGAGAAGCGAAGTCGGTAGCGATTACTTGCCCACAAAAGTCGGTGCGATCACAGAGTTCAAGGGCAAGATCAAAGGTGCCCGTGCAGGCGTCTAGGAACCTCCCAGATGGCTCCGCTTTCCACCCTAATCGATCCACTGCTAAACGGCGCCATGCCCGATCTATATTGAGACTCAATAGATGGTTCAGCAGGTCGTACCGCGGGGCAATCTCCGAGAATATTTGCTTGACCTGCTTGTCTCGATCGAGACTATCCTCAGGCACAGATTGCGGAGAAGATTGCATGAAACGGGAAATCGATAGGACTTAAGTCTTTACTGGCCATCTAGGGCAGCAAGTCGCTCGTCAACCGCGTGCATTAGTGATGATAAGGCCTCACCAGCTCTCGAGTCTGGAGAAGAGACAGCTGTGGGTACCCCTTTGTCACCAGCCTCACGAACTTGTGGATCCAGCGGGATCTTACCTAAAAATGCTACATGCATCTCCTCCGCAAGCACCGACCCTCCACCGGAACCGAAGACGTCAATAACCTCTTCACAATGGGGACAAGCCAGGCCACTCATGTTCTCTACAATACCCAAGACACGAGTGTTAACTCTTTCGAACATTTTCACCCCACGGCGGACATCACCGGTAGACACATCTTGGGGAGTCGTCACCATAACAGCACCATCCAGTTCAATTGTTTGAACTAAGGATAGTTGGGCGTCTCCGGTACCCGGAGGCATATCCACAACCATGATATCCAGAGGTCCCCACTCAACTTGTTCTAGGAACTGCTTCAGGATTCCTGAAATCAAGGGACCTCGCATGATAGCCGGCTGTTCCTTGTCTAGGAGGAACCCCAAACTCATCAGTCTCACACCGTGCGCCTCTAGGGGCTCAATGAGTTCGTTACCTTTTGAGCCGGTAACGTTAGGTCGATGGTTCACACCGAACATCAAGGGAATGTTGGGTCCATAAATATCAGCATCCAATAGACCAACAGAACGTCCAGATCTTGCGAATGAACAGGCTAAGTTAGCTGCCACCATTGACTTGCCGACTCCACCCTTGCCGGAACTAATGGCAATCACCTGCTTGACCGATGAGAGTATACCCGGCTTAGGTGTCGGAGCTGGTACAGAACCAGGCTGAAGCCCTCCCTGACGTCCAGTCTCTCCGGCAGGTGCCATTTGTGGTAATTGGACATCAATCTTGACTTCAGATACTCCTTCAACAGCCTCGCAAGCCAAACGTGCAGTTTTTACTAAATCAGTGGGATCATCCGGACGAAGAAGAAATTGAAAGCGGACAAGACCATCCGGATCAAATTCTAGTCCCTGAACGTGACCTCCAGCCACAAGATCTCGGTTCGTTCCTGGGTGCTTGATGCGTGACAGTTCAGACATCACTGCGCGCCGTACTTCGTCAGAATTCATTGGTTTTAATTGAGGTCGAAAGGCTCTTTCTAGATTGCCACCATGTGAGTTTTGTTCTGGAATCCAGAGAGATCTCTCAAGAGCCTAGTTAAGGACTGTCCTTTTTGCTTTCCCCTAGAATTTACCGCTCAAGAGTTAGGTCGGCATGAAAGATAGCACGGAGCTTCTGTCATTACAGGGCTGAGTTTAGTTGCATTCACCTGTGATGAAGTTAAGATAGTTTTGATCTACCTGACTCAGGTGGGTCGCTCTTCCGGGTGGGACAACGTCTTGTTTGCCCGACCTTTTTTTCGTTGGGCACGTTATGAATGAGTATGACTGATTACCGGCCCAGAGAAACGACTCATCAACCCAAATGACTGTAATGAACGGCAACCCCACTATACCTGCGCCCGTAAACGACCCGATACTTACATATGCTCCGGGAACACTTGAGCGCGCCGAACTCCAGGCAGAATTAGAGGTTCAGTCGACCACCGTAGTTGATATCCCTCTGGTGATCGGCGGTGAGGAGATTAGGACTGGAAATACAAGAAACGTCGTGATGCCCCATGCGCATAGTCACGTTCTCGCAACCGTCCACCAAGCAGGAACAAAAGAGATTGGCCAAGCAGTTTCAGCAGCAGCGGGAGCTCACCACGAATGGTCCACAACCCACTGGGAAGATAGGGCAGCGATCTTCCTGCGAGCGGCAGACCTTCTCGCAGGTCCATGGCGCCAGAAACTGAACGCTGCGACCATGCTTGGACAAAGTAAAACCGCCTTTCAAGCGGAGATCGATTCAGCATGTGAGATCATCGACTTTTTTCGGTTCGGAGCCCACTTCGCAGAGCGTATCTACGGGATGCAACCGCTTTCTGAAGCTGGTGTTTGGAACCGCGCAGAATATCGCGCGCTAGAAGGATTCATATATGCAGTTACCCCGTTCAACTTCACCGCCATCGGTGCTAATCTGAGTGGCACCCCGGCCATGATGGGGAACACGGTAGTTTGGAAGCCCGGCCGCACTTCGATGCTATCCAATTATTACGTGCTGAAACTCCTGGAAGAAGCTGGTCTACCAGCCGGTGTTATCAATTTTGTTGCAGGAGATGCAGGATTAATTACGTCTGAATTGCTTACTCAGAAGGAACTCGCGGGCGTCCATTTCACAGGGTCGACAGCGGTCTTCAACAGCTTCTGGAAAACGATCGGTGGGAATATCGGAGAATATGGGTCATACCCTCGAATAGTTGGAGAAACAGGAGGAAAAAACTTCATTGTCGTACACCCAAGCGCAGAGCTCAATGCAGTAAAAACTGCAATCGTCAGAGGAGCTTTTGAGTACCAAGGCCAGAAGTGTAGCGCTGCCTCTCGGGCGTATGTGCCCGCAAGTCTATGGAAGGATCTGGAAGGACCCCTCATAGAGGAGACCGAATCTCTTACAATGGGTGACCCTAGAGACTTCACGAATTTCATGAATGCGGTGATCGACCAAAAGGCATACGACAAGATTACTAGCTACATAGACGAAGCTAAAAAATCGAATGAAGCTGAAGTGATTGCCGGTGGTACCTACGATGATTCGGAAGGTTGGTTCATACGGCCAACAATAATCCAGACCAAGAAGCCGGATTATATTTCGATGTGTGATGAAATCTTCGGTCCAGTGATCTCAATCTTTGTATACGATGATGGGGATTGGGCAAAAACCCTTCAGTTAGTGGATGCAACATCTCCGTATGCATTGACGGGAGCCGTGTTCGCGAAGGACATCCGTGCCATTCGAGAAGCCTGTGATACACTGAGGAACTCAGCTGGTAACTTCTACATCAATGACAAACCAACGGGTGCGGTGGTAGGCCAGCAGCCATTTGGTGGTGGCAGAGCCTCTGGAACGAACGATAAGGCCGGATCAATAATGAACCTACTCAGGTGGGTGAGTGCCCGTTCTATAAAGGAAACTTTTGTTCCGCCATTAGATTACAGATATCCATTCATGGATGATGAGTAGGAAGCGTTCTACGGGATGACCAGTAATACATCTTCTGAGAACACCCCTTGCTCAAGAAGAGCACTCAAGCGAAATGGTGGCTTATAGTCTGATTGCCTCGAGAGCTTGAGCGAAATCAGTTATCAAGTCATCAATCGCTTCAATTCCAACGCTGATCCGTACAAAACCATCTGGTATTCCCCAAGCATCCCGCTCCGCGGCAGTCAACCCTGCGTGAGAAGTGTAGCGAGGCTGTGAGACAAGTGTTTCAACCCCACCGAGACTCGGAGCGGCGGTCACTAGCTCTAGCTTACCCATGAAGTGGTCCGCCGCAGCTCCACCTCCCTCAAGTACAATACTGACCATCCCACCCCAACCGACCATTAGTTCTGAAGCCAACACGTGGTCAGGGTGTGTAGCAAGCCCAGGATAGATGACCGTCTGAATCCCAGCTTGTTCGCTCAGCCATGTTGCTAGTAAAAGAGCGTTTTCATTATGACGGGTCATCCTTGCATCCAAGGTCCGGATTCCTCTGTCGAGAAGCCAGGCCGCATGCGGATCAAGCACTGGTCCATAGAGGCGAGACATTAGGGTAACCTGATCGATGACATCCTCTGAACCAGCAACTGCACCAGCTATCAAGTCAGAGTGGCCACTCAAATATTTTGTGGCACTGTGGATCACAACATCAATACCTGAATCGGATGGCCGGAAGTTCACCGGACTACCAAACGTAGCATCGCAAGTCAGCGTGATGCCCTTCTGTCTCGCTAGCTGTGCGATGGGTCGAGGATCGAAGAAACGCAACGTCGGGTTCGTTGGTAATTCGATATGGATGATCCGAGTCTCAGGACGGAGAGCTTCTCGCCAACCTTGATCTACGTCCGGGTCGACGAAGGTCGTCTGTATTCCCCGCCTGGGTAGCTCGTCTAGAAGTAGAGACCGAGTCGCGCCATACAGGTGGGATGATGCTACGATGTGATCACCTGCCTCCGTAAGAGCCAGAAACACCATAGCTGTAGCAGCCATTCCACTGCCCAGCACAATTCCTGATTCTGTTCCCTCTAGGGCGGCAATTTTTTGCCCAACTTCAAGTTGATTTGGGTTGTTACCATAACGGCTATATAGAAGGTCTCCATCTTCCGGTTTGGCCCAGTGAAATGTCGCGCTCTGAACGATTGGTGACACCACTGGACTACCTGGGCTTCTGTCCCCGGTTGATCTACCGTGTATACCTAGGGTAGCTGCTCGGTTAGGCCTGTCTTGATTCTCTTTATCCGACATACTGGGTTTCCGGGATCCTGATTCTAAAGGGGATCATCGACGAGCTGACTAAGTGCATGGTACCGGCCGGATATTGGGTTTTGAAATACGATCCTACGTTTCCGGAGGCGATCCAGTACATCATCCAAAATAGGTTCCGGGAACATTCGCGCAAAATCTTCGCGAACAAGTGGTCCTTCCGTCTCTAGAAGTTGCCAGACTCTAGTGTCATAAGCCTCAATCACACCCAGGAGTTCGCGAACACCAGTATCAGTTTCAGCAACAGCTACCAGTGCCTGTCGCTCCAAAACAACTTGAATCTGATCACGGTGGGATTCGCGAACTCCGCGAAACATAAAAAATGCCTCGGGGCTTTCGGGTTCAAGATATCCCTGGAGAAGCTTGGCTATCACTTCGTCTGCGCAAGAGAAATCCAGGATCGTGACATCAGATAAGTCAATAATGGAAAGAGACTGTACTCCAGTACTAGCCATCTGAGCCTCGATCGCCAATCGGACGGCACGTCCCGTTGGTCGAGTAACAAGATGAGAGTGTAGGGAGGTTACCGTCTTACTAACCAGCACCCCAACATCGATCGTTAGTGGGGTCAGATCCATTATTTAACTGCTGGTAAAATGATGCTGATTTGGGCTCCTGGAAACGATTTGAGACCATCAACGACTGGGTCAGCGATGTCCCATTCTGGAACTTGGGCAATTCGGGCAGTACCACTCCGGATTGTAATTGAGCCGTCCCACCGCTGGACTTGACGCCTAATTTGTTGAATGCCCTGCCCTCTTCCCGAATCAGGGAAACGCGTAAGTCCATGAAGAAATGCGGCCTCCAATGCCGTAGAATCCCCCCATCGATCTCCGTAACGAGCTGAGTGCTCAGCACTGAGCGAATGACGGAACCCTCGGCCTATATCCATCACAGTGATCACGACAACGTAACGGCCTAGACGCTTGGTCCAATTGTATGCCTGGACCGCAACCCAACCCGAACCTTCAGCATGTTCTACTATATTCTGGCAAACTTCGGAGAGAATCACTGAAAATTGAACAACTGAGGTTGCCGGGTAACCCAGTCTCGAAGCTAGTACATTCCCGGCTCGTTTCTGAACCTCATCAATAACTGTGTGCACGTCTGCATTGGCAGTTATCGATGTGATTTCCAGGAGCACGTCTGACAATCTAGATGCTCGTTTTGGCACCCGACCCAATAGCTCAAAAATTCCAGTAGCTTCATGGAAGAAACCCATCCTGCTGAGGTACCCAAGCACATCAGAGTTATCTGGAAGCTGGAGTCTTGGACTTCCACCTTGTTTCTTGACCACGGCCCCTGCTGCAAGCAATGCAACCATGCCATTGGGATCTATCCAACGAACATGACGCGCATCAAAAAGCATGTGCTCGATCCCCACCTGGCCTGCCATATCGAGAACTTGGTCAACGGCCTGGTAGTCAAGCTCAGTCGGAACTGAGAAAACGTTCACCTAATCTCCTCAAAATGAGAGAGCTTGCCCTCCAGATGATTAAATAGGTTCCGCGCCCCAAGCTGACCAACATTCTGAGAAGCAAGCTCATTTGCTTTCGAGATCGCATCCTTAAGAGCATCACCAGCCAAAAGACGCGCAAAAGCAGTAGCACCCCAAACATCACCACAGCCCGTGGGGTCCCCTTTACGCGGCGGGCATGAAATAGGAACTCTACCACTAGAAGCGACAGTTCCTATAGGAAGGCCGACTAGGTTGTCACAGCGACATTCAAAGCCCGCGGTAGTCAAAAATTGAGCCCCCTGATCTCCCAAAGTGATCGCGATCAATCTTGGCTTAACATGCAGCGGGGCGAACGTGATGTCAGATAAATCACCTTCACATCCCACTAGCTTAGATTCAGCCTCATTCATCTGCACCACATCAAAACATTGAAACCAATCTTTCCAAGCATTCAAAGGTGTAGGGACACGGGCGCCACCTCTGGCCGTGCTCAGAAAGAGCGAGTGGAGGTCAGCATAAATTGGTCCAGAGAAGTCATCGCGAAGGGCTTCTGCAGTTTCTAGCTCCATCTCAAAACCAGAAATAAAATTTATATATAACGCGTCGCAAATATCGACTAACGGAGCCAGTTCATCCCAACTCCAGCCTGGGACCCCTCCCGTGAGTCGTTCAGTACGGGATCCGTCCCGACTATATGAGAGTTCTACGCGGTTGTTGTCTTCGGGGACAGTCATCAGACAGGATTGATCTACACGCGGAATCTCATTTAAGAGGGTGACGGCTCCCTCTGAAAGATCCTGGCCGAGTTTCAGTATAGGGAGAATCTTCCAGCTGCTGGGAAGTGAAGCACTCAGAGCTGAGATCGCATAACTAATGCCACCCCATTCCTCTACCGGATCACCCTTGGGGCTTGTTCTTAAGAACCGATCCCAAACAAGAGCACCGATCACACCGAGAGTTCGTTGTTCGCTCACAATTGCCCGGGTATTTCTGATATAAAGATTCCTGCAGCCCCAATAACCCCTGCAGTCTCAGGAAGTTGACCAGGCACAATCTTACATGCCTCAAACGCAGACTTGAATGAACGCTGCTGGGCTTCTTCACGAATGGTCCCGAATAGATAGTCCCCTGCACCCACAACCCCACCGACAACCACCACAACATCTGGATTCAGAGTGTTGATGAGGTTAGCAATCCCGATCCCAAGAAATTTGGCGGTGTCTAGCATGATCTCACGCGCGTATTCATCCCCAAGTTGTAGCGCTTCATAGATCAGGGACGCAGAAATCTGGTTCATGTTGCCATCTACCAGTTCAGTGAGAACAGATTGCGAACCTGCTCTTAGGCCCTCTGCTGCGCGCAATGCGATGCTAGAGCCTGACGCATAAGCTTCTAAGCAACCATAGTTACCGCAGGAACAGCGGCGCCCATTCATGTCAATCGTTGTGTGGCCTACCTCCCCAGCGCTCCCGGAAGTCCCTCGTAAAATCCTGCCGCCAAGCATTACACCTCCACCAATTCCTGTACCGACTGTTATGCCGACCAAATGCTCAATACCCTGTCCGGCGCCTCGCCACCACTCGGCGTAAGTGGCACAGTTGGCATCATTATCGAGTACAGTAGGAAGTTGAAGTAGGTTGGCAATCTGTGTGCTGATTGGGTAATCAACCCAACCCAAATTAGGAGTTGTGCGAACTATTCCACTTGGTCGGTCAATAGACCCAGGACAACCGATACCTACACCTAAAACTTGGTCACTCGCCCCACCTTCTTTGCTTAATACATCTTCTGTCGCGTCCGCCACCATGCGACCGATCTCCTTAACAGTCGCATCTGGTCCTCGCTCTGACTGAGTACTCTGCGACCGTAAACCACAAGGCTCCCCACCCTCTACAGGTACTAGACCAACAACAAGGTTGGTGCCTCCGATATCTACACCAACAACCCAGGGGCCACTCAAGTCAATCATCTCCAAGGCTGAGCACAGCTAAGAAAGCCTCCTGAGGAATTTCTACCGTCCCAACCTGCTTCATACGCTTTTTTCCCTCTTTCTGGCGCTCAAGCAGTTTTCGCTTGCGTGTGATATCTCCACCATAACACTTAGCCGTCACATTTTTTCGGACTGCCTTCACATTCGTCCGTGCAATAACGTTGTTTCCCATCGCCGCCTGTAGCGCTACAGGAAACTGCTGCCGGGGGATCAATTCCTTAAGCTTCCTGACTAAGTCTCGACCATAGACATAAGCTTTGTCTTCATGGATAATCACGCTGAATGCATCGACCGGGTCACCGTTAACGAGAATATCTAGTCGGACAAGTGCTCCGGAGCGCATTTCCAAAAACTCGTAGTCCAGTGCTGCATATCCACGAGTCGAACTCTTTAGTCGGTCGTAGAAGTCAAGCACTATCTCCGAAAGCGGTAACTCGTAGTCCAGTTCGACACGCTGTGGGTCTGGATAACTCATGTCCCGGAATATGCCACGGCGGTCATGACAGAGTTTCTGCACATTACCTATGTATTCCGAAGGGCAGAGAATCCGAGCGAGTACGATTGGCTCGGCTATTGCGGTCACAGTTCCTGGGTCCGGAAGTGCTGTCGGGCTCTCTACGCGGAGTTCGGTTCCATCAGTGAGCAGAACATGATACTCGACGTTGGGAACAGTTGTGATCATGTCTACACTAAATTCCCGCCCTAAGCGTTCTTGCACGATCTCCATATGGAGTAGCCCTAAGAAGCCACATCTAAAACCGAAGCCGAGAGCCGTGGAAGTCTCAGGTTCATATTGGAGACTAGCGTCGTTCATCCGAAGTCTCTCAAGTGCATCGCGAAGATTTTCGTAGTCGTCAGTATCCGTAGGATAGAGACCGGCAAATACCATGGGCCGGGCTTCCTGATAGCCGGGCAAGAGCTCTGTCGAAGGGTTGTCCGCATCAAGAATCGTGTCACCGACACGAGTGTCACCAACTGCCTTGATAGCGGCTACGACATAACCCACCTCTCCCGGTGTCAGAGCTTTAGCAGGAATCCTCCCCAGTCGCATCGAACCCACCTCAGTAACCTCGTAACTCGCATTGACATTACCAAACGTGATCTTCATTCCAGGCTGTAGAGTGCCATCCACCACCCGCACAGATGGAACCGCTCCTAAGTACTTGTCATAGTAGGAATCAAAGATGAGCGCCCTAAGGGGAGCTTCGGCATCACCCAATGGTTCCGGGATTCTTTCTACCACAGCCTCAAGAACTTCTTCAATCCCGGTTCCCTCTTTAGCACTGGTCAAGAGTACTGTTGCCGGGGGTACACCTAAGAGATCAGCTACCTCGTCGCGCCTACGCTCCGGTTCCGCACCAGGCAAATCTATCTTGTTGACTACAGGAATGATCTCTAGGTCCGCATCAAGGGCAAGAAAGAGATTAGAGAGAGTCTGAGCCTGAGGTCCCTGTGTCGCGTCAACAACTAGGATAGCTCCCTCACACGCTGCTAAAGAGCGGGATACTTCATAGGTAAAGTCCACATGACCCGGTGTGTCTATGAGATTGAACTCATACTCTTTTCCATCCTGAGCCTGATACCTCATACGTACTGCATGTAGCTTGATGGTAATCCCCCGCTCACGCTCAAGCTCATTATCGTCAAGCACCTGTGCGCGCATCTCTCGAGGATCAAGTGTATGAGTCCCCTCAAGAAGCCTGTCTGCTAAGGTGGATTTACCGTGGTCAATATGAGCCACGATGCAGAAGTTCCTGATGTGATTGGTATGCACGAATCAGTGGTGTAACGGGTGATTTAGACGATGCTGAAGAAAAGGTAACGAATGAGTTGGTGCGAAGCTTCGACACATATCTCTCAACCAATATTTCTTATGGAACTGTATAGACCCTGGAACCCGTTGAGCACACTTGATCAGACCAGTAGGTTCCGGGGCTCTGATGAACACTCCACATACCACTCCGAACGCCTCGCGTCCAGATTTACTGGACGCTGCAACACTCTCTCAGCTCGGTGGAATCGAGTTGATTGCTCGGGAGGTTGTGGAAGGCTTCTTAATGGGCCTGCACCGCTCTCCGCATCGAGGTTTCTCAGCTGAGTTCGCCGAACTCCGTGCTTATCAGGCGGGTGACGATCTCAGGTACATCGACTGGAGAATGTTCGGCCGTTCCGACCGCTATTATGTGAAGCAGTTTGAGGAGGAGACGAATCTGAGGGCCCATCTCTTGGTGGATGTCAGTAAATCGATGGGTTGGAGTTCCGATCCTGGTCTTCTTCCTTCGAAGTTATGGTACGCAAAGCACCTGGCCGCTTCACTAGCGCTCATTCTTCTAAGGCAGGGCGACTCCGTAGGGATGGCAGCTTTTCATGATATTGTAGTCGAAAGAGTGCGGGCGAGAGGTGGCCGGCGACAGTGGACAGAGCTCACACACCATTTGGCAGCGCTCGAAGCTTCGGAGGGCACATCTGCGGAACGGGCAATTCGGGATCTCGCAGTTCGGCTCAAACGAAGGGGACTTGTAATCTTGCTCTCAGATCTTCTCGTCAGGCCTGAGGAAACCCTGACAGCCTTAAAATTTCTGAGACACCACGGGCACGAAGTACTTGTCTTTCACCTTTTGGATCCGGGGGAACGAGAGCTCCCACCAGTTTCTGAGGCCCGGTTCTTTGATCCTGAGACAAACGATGAACTCTTGGTAAGTATCCCTGATATACGGGTCGAATACCGAGCCGCCGTGGCAGATGCTCTGAAAGAATGGCGGGATAATCTCCGCCCGCACGGTATTGACTACCATGTTCTTGAGACTGACCAACCGTTATCAAGCGCCCTGAGAACTTATCTTCGCAAGCGTGAACGACTAGGGTGAACTCAGAGTCAGGAGCGCGGTGATGGGATTTCTGAATCCTCTATTCTTATTTACTGGCCTCGTAATCGGGGTCCCAGTATTCCTCCATCTCTTTCACCGTCAAAAGACACGCCGACTGAGCTTTCCAGCACTTCGCTACCTCGAGAGGACTGAGCGTGAGCACGCTAAGGAGATCCGGATTCGTCAACTGCTCCTTCTCTTGATCCGGATTATGGTTTTGATTTTTCTGGTTGGAGCTGGAGCTCGTATTTTCATTGAAGGTCGAGGCTCGTCTCACCCTCCAACAGCAGTCGTGCTCATAGTTGATAACTCCATGAGCAGTGGGCTTGTCGTCGGAGAGTCTAGGGTTCTAGACGAACTGAAAGAGATCGGGGTGACCTCACTCGAAGCTTCTTCGACCGAGGATCAGTTCTGGGTCCTGAGAGCTGGAGAACCTTGGCTGCCGTCTTTCCCAGGACGTACTAGCGAAGCCCGTGCGATAGTAGAGAGCACGGAAACCAGTGACGCACGAGGCGATCTTGCTGGCTCCCTAGAGCGTGCAGCAGGGATCCTTCGCACTGCATCTTTTGAACACCGTGAGATCCACCTGATTTCAGATCTTCAGGCTTCCGCATTTCCCGCTCGTGGTGAAAGCCCAGCAGGTGATATACCAGTAGTGGTTTGGTCTTCAAGACAAAGTCTTTCACAAAACCATGCCATCACTGGGGTCTCGGTCGGAGGTGGCCTCCCACCGTTAGAGGGAGACAAGACGGAGATCACGGTCTATGCGCTTGAAAACTCCAACGATACCACACCTCTATCGATTCGCCTCATCGTCAACGAGCAAATGCGAGGGGTGACTCAGGTACCCCCTGGTTCAGCTAGTGCAACCACACTAGCTGCGAATGCTAGTGGCTGGATTCGGGGTTATGTCGACGCAGATCCAGATGCACTTAGGACGGACGACCGACGATATTTTGCTTACCACTCCCGTCCTGCTCCCAGAGTAGCAACCACTGGGGATATCGGATTGTTCGCAACTGAAGCAATCTCTGTTCTTGAATCAGCAGACCGCTTGAGATCTGTCTCCCCTAGGGAAGCAGAGGTGTTGATCACAGGGATGGGAGTGAGCTTAGATATCCTTCCATTAAGTGCGTCGGTGCTTGTTACACCACCCTCTGATCCCACTCTGCTTCCTGGCTTAAATCGTCGGCTTGCAAACGAAGGAATCCCCTGGAGATACAGTGCTCGTCCTAGAACGGGATCTGCAATATTAGGTGGCCGTGATCTACCTGACCCCTTAGAAAATGTTCGAATCGAGCGCTGGTACGATCTCGAGCTGTCTGATGATTTGGAAGCACCATCTCGGACCTTGGCGGAAGTATCGAATGATGCCTGGGCCGTGCAAGGTACGGACACCCGCGGCCGACCCTACCTTCTAGTCGCTTCTGCTCTAGATGTCTCATCTACAAGCTTACCAGTGTCAACGGGGATGGTCCGGTTCATTGATTGGGTAGCGAATGAGTGGGCCGGAACTGGCATGGGCCATACCGATTATGAAGCTGGGGATGAATTGTCAGCCCCCCGAGCGGCTACACATGTGCGTTTTCCCTATGGAGAGGAGTTTGAGATCGATGGCACACGCGTAGTACGTGGGACAAGTGAGGTGGGCTTCTACGATTTCTTGAATTCTGATTCCATCCTCGACGTGGTAGCCCTGAATTCTCCGATTGCCGAATCCAGACTCGAGAAGCTGAGTCCCGAGGAGATTTTGACACAGATTGGTGAACGAGCAAGGCTAGCAAATGATAGGACGGAGTGGTCACGGGAGGTTTTCGGACAACGCCAAGGTCCAGAGTTGTGGTGGCCGCTGCTTCTGGTGACCATCATTCTGCTAGGTATCGAGTCACTGGTTGCTTCTGCTGGGCGAGTTGACAGAGGGGTGACTCGAACAGCCAACACCTCGTGAAATCCTGCTCTTGATGCGTCGGTCTAACCCGATCCTCACAACTATCGGATCCTGCCCCGCCATCCTTGAGTTGGCACACGGGCTCCCTTCTCCCGGTAAGCAAGAACAGATTGGAGGAGTGCACGGTTCCCTTGGCCCTCTCGCATTGGCAACCCTAAATGAATGCTGCCCTAAGCAGGTCTTTATTGCATTGGTCCGAACTCCCTCTGACGCTATTTCTGTGGAGACTGATCTTGATTTGGTAGTCGCCACCCCTGATACCTGTCATTTCTATCCTCAGAGAGAAGCACTTCCATACGAGGACTCCGAACCACAATTGGAAATCGATGGCCTACGTGTAGAAGCTATCGAGGCACTTTTCTCAGGCCGCACTCAGATCTTAGTGACAACCCCCAGGGCCCTACAGGAACGTGCCGCAATCCCATCAAAATTAGCAGGATTCCGTCGAACAATCCGAGTTGGAGAACAAGCTAACTTCTCAGCGATCCGCAGTTTCTTTGAGCAGAAGGGCTTCATCCAGATGCCTCTGGTTGAAGAGGTCGGCCAATTCTCAGTGCGTGGTGGAATCTTAGACGTGTTTTCCGTTGCCGCAGGCGAACCTGTGCGTATCGAGTTCTGGGGTGACGAGGTCGCCTCGATAAGAAGCTTCAATATCTCTGACCAACGTTCAACGTACGAACTAGAAGAAACTCACGTGTTACCTGTAACCTTCCAGCGCCTGAGTGAAGACACAGATGAAAGAGTATCAAGATCCCTCCTCGAGTTATTGCCGGCAGATGCACTGATCACCCAGATCGGTGACTGGAGTATTGAAGATGAAGTGGCTAGAACTTGGACACGGGTAACGACACTACACGAAGATCTAATCCAATCCGGCGAGGCCCCGTCTTTACCAGAAACACTCTTCCTACACCCTAATGAGTTCTCCCAACGACTGGAGAAATATGCTCACCTCCATCTCAGTGTCGGAAGGGATTCCAGCGCAGCGCTTGAGTCAAAGCCACCTCCAGAGATTGATCGCGATATGGGACGCTTGGAGGCATACCTGCGAGAGGGACAAGCCCAGGGTCAGGAAACACTCTTACTCTGTGACAATGACGGGCAACTTCAGAGACTAGAAGAGATTCTTGGGGGAGTATCGAAAATCCCTTCTAATACAAGCCTGGGCATTGGATCCCTGTCCAGTGGGTTTGAGCTGACCTGTGGTGAAAAGCAACTCCGAGTCCTAAATGACCATGAGATCTTCCGGCGTACGAAACGTCTTCGAAAAAATCGGCGCTTCCGGGGCTCAGTCGCACTAGAGAGCCTGGCTCAGATCAAGCCAGGGGACTACCTGGTTCACATGGATCACGGTGTCGGCCGATTCAGAGGGCTCGAACTTCTCGAAATCTCAGGACAAGAATTAGAGGCACTAGCCATCGAGTATGCGGGAGGGGAAGTTCTTCGGCTTCCTGTCTATCGCCTCGATTTGATTGAGCGTTGGGTTGGTGAGTCAGAGGACGCCAAACCACCATCGCTCCACCGTATCGGGGGGAAACGCTGGAACACAGTACGCAATAAGACGGAGCGCTCTCTTGAAGAGATGACGGTCAAGCTTCTAGAGCTCTACGCAAGACGCCAGTCTGCAAACGGTTATCGCTTCTCAGAAGACACCCAATGGCAGACAGAGATGGAATCCTCATTCCTTTATGAAGACACTCCAGATCAGGAAAAAGCAACAATCCATGTGAAGCGAGACATGGAGTCACATCGCCCCATGGACCGCCTCATTTGCGGAGATGTGGGATATGGTAAAACAGAGGTTGCCGTACGTGCTGCTTTCAAAGCAGTTCAGGATGGCAAGCAAGTAGCGGTATTAGCTCCCACTACGATACTCGTTGAGCAACACAGGCACACGTTTGCAGAACGATTAGCGGATTACCCAGTGAAGGTTGGTGCCCTCAGTCGGTTCAGGTCCTCCAAGGAGCAAAAGAAGATACTTTTGGGGCTTGCAAACGGTCAGGTGGATATCGTGGTCGGCACCCACCGCCTGCTATCTAAAGATGTTGATTTTAGTGATCTCGGCCTCCTCATCATTGATGAAGAACAACGATTCGGGGTAAGTCATAAGGAGCGTTTGACGGGATTGAGGGCCTCGATTGATATCTTATCGCTGTCTGCTACCCCGATCCCCAGAACCCTGCATCTATCACTCTCAGGTATCCGCGACCTTTCACTCATCCAAACTCCTCCCCGGGATCGCATCTCGATCATGACAAGTGTGGTCGGATGGACCGACCAACTAATCACAGAGGCACTGCACCGTGAGTTAGACCGTGGTGGCCAAGCCTTCTTCCTCCACAACAGGGTAGAAACAATCTACACGACAGCCGAGGAACTACAGGCCCTTATACCTGAAGCCAATATCGGAGTAGCGCACGGCCAGATGAGTGGCCATGAACTCGATAAAGTGATGCGTTCCTTTGTAGAAGGTGCGCTTGATGTACTCGTATGCTCTTCGATTATTGAAAACGGGCTAGATGTTCAAAATGCCAATACACTCATCGTTGACAGAGCTGACAGATTCGGACTTTCTCAACTCTATCAAATCCGTGGACGGGTCGGTCGATCTGATCGCCGCGCATACTGTTACCTGCTGGCTCCTGATGACCTTAGCACGGAAGCACGAAAACGGCTGACTGTGCTTGAGCATTATACAGAATTGGGCTCCGGATATTCTATCGCGCTGCGTGATTTAGAATTAAGAGGCGCAGGAAATTTGCTTGGAGCTGAACAGTCAGGCTTTGCCCAACAGGTTGGTCTTGATACCTACATGCGGCTACTCAAGAGAACGGTTAAGCGGCTCCAGAACGGCAACGAGCAGCAGGAATGGCCAGAACCTGACGTGTCACTAAGAGGACCTGCATATTTACCGGAAGGGTATATTTCCGACTCAGCACAGAAGCTTCATTTTTACCGCAGACTCTCAAGAGCAGGAGGTCAAACTGAAATCGAAGCCATTCGACTTGAATTGGCAGATCGATTCGGGTCACTACCACCCGAAACTGCACGTCTTCTCGATGCTAGCGTGTTGCGTATCTTAGGGCGCAGTATCGGGGTGGAGCGGATTATAGTGAATAAGGATTCAGCCCGGGTGAGTTTTCGTGAGGGGATTGTTCCTAAAATGGCCGTATTAGAGGGGCCTTTGAAACAGCGACAGGCAAAACTTGAGGTGCGCCGGATTACACCACTTTCACTGTTACTTTACCAGACGGGAGCAGATCCAATTCTCGAAACAGTCACGCTAGCCCTTGCGGCACTGAGTTCTGCGCACTCCGCCGCCGCATGACGCTATGTACATAGGAGAACCGGTGAGGCAAGTCTTATTGATGCAGAAGCAATGGACACGGGGGATGTTTGTTACACTGCTCATTGTGACAACGGGATGTACCGTACCTGAGTCGGAGGACGGCGTTGTTGCACGTGCCGGAGACTATGACCTCTCTGTCGAAGAAGTAGTGAATCTTCTTATCAACGAAGAGCGTTTGCCAGCACAAGCTTCAGTGATCCAGCAGGTTGCAGAACTCTGGATTGACTACACACTGCTGGGTGATGCTGTTGCGGAGGATACAACTCTCGCTTTTCTCGACTTCGACGAACTATTACGCCAACAAGTCAACCAAGTAATGATACTTCAACTCCGTGATTCAGTGATCCAGGTCGATACAGCGATCTCCGATCTAGAGTTGGAGGAAATCTACGCCGCTGAAGACCCAGAGCTCGAAATCCGTGCTAGTCATATACTCCTCCAGTATCCGCTTCAAGCTACCCTTACCCAACAGGATTCCGTGCGAGCGGAGATCTTGGCTATCCGAAATCGAATCGAATCTGGCGAACTTTTCGGTACATTGGCGACTCAATACAGCCAGGACCGTGGATCAGGAGCCGTCGGAGGTGATCTTGGATTCTTCGGGCGAGGGGAAATGGTCCAACCATTTGAGGAGGCCGTCCTCACCCTGTCTCCGGGTGAAATGACAGGTCCTGTAGAAACCCAATTCGGCGTCCACCTAATAAGGCTCGAACAGTTGAGGACCCAAAATTTTGAGGAGGTTGTGGCGGGTCTCCGGAATCGCATTCAGACAGAGAGATTCCTGCGGGCTGAATCAACTTTTGTAGCAAGTATTCAACAAGGCGCGGAGCCTCAGCCGACTGAAGATGCCTATGTTGTGGTGCGCGAGATAGCCGATAATCCGGGGACCAGACTCTCAGGGCGGGCTGGACGGCGCGCCGTCTTCGAGTACTCAGGTGGTGAACTCACCGTGACGGAAGTTCAGCTCGTTCTCCAGGCACAGAGTCCAGACTTCCAAGAACAAGTAGTCACAGGGACCGATGAGCAGCTCAATCAGTTCCTACTCGGCCTTGTGCAGCGTAAGCTTCTTGTGGCTGAAGCCAAGGCATCCGGACTCGAGCCTGAGAGAGAGGTTCTGGACTCCATGGCTATCGGGGCTCGTAATCAGCTCCGTTCTGCCGCTCGGGCCCTTCGCTTTATCGAACTCGATAGAGCCCCTGGGGAACCTACTGAGCAGGCTCTCTCACGTGCCGTCTTAGAGGCGATAGCCAACGTCTTAACTGGGGCTACAGAATTTATCGACCTTGGAGCAATCGGCTTTCAACTAGAGCAACGTACATCCCCCTATATATCAGACAGAGGGGTCGGTCAGGCTATCCTTCGTCTCGGACAACTTCGTGCAAATCGGAGCCCATCTATCGTGGAAGAGGGAACAGAAGTACCGAATCTTGTTCCGGATACATTGAACTAATGAGGAGAAGGGGTCAGATGCCCGGACCTTCAGGCAGTGTGACGGGTTACGACGGATTATGTTTAGAAGACTAATAGCTTTGTCGATCGGGCTAATGATTAGCCCTGGACTCATGACGGCTCAGATTCTGGGTGAAGAAGATGTGGTTGACCGAGTCATGGCGATCGTAGGGGACTCCATCATCCTGCAAACTGAGATCCAGGAAGAGCTCCAAAGGATGGCCATGTCCGACGGGGTCACTTTACCTGACCCGGGCCCGGAACTTGACCAAATGATGAGCCAGGTGCTCGACCAAATAATCAACCGAACTCTGGTATTGCAAGAAGCAGCGCGTGATACCCTACTTCAGATCGACGAATCAGAGATTGAGGATCGAGTTGCTTCTAGAATCGACGAGGTTACCCAACAATTTGGAGGGCAATCAGCACTACAACAGGCACTTGAAACAGACGGGCTTAACCTCGCTGAATACCGCGACCTGCTCAGAACGCAAATCCGGCAAGAACAAACCCAGCAACTCTTTCTCCAACGGAGCCTTCAGAACGCACCCACAATTGAACTGTCTGAGGATGACCTACTTGAGTCCTTCCAGGCGGCCAGAGGGCAACTCCAGCAACGTCCTAAGATTATCACGTTTACTCAAGTTGTATTAAAACCAACCCCCTCAGAGATAGCAGAGCAAACTGCTCGCGCGGAAGCGGACTCCGTACTTGGAGAGATCCGGAGTGGTGAGGATTTCGGGAAACTCGCTCAGCTTCACTCAGACGACATCGGCAGCGCCGAGCTTGGAGGAGATCTCGGCTGGTTCAGGCGTGGTGCAATGGTTTCAGAATTCGACGATGCTGCCTTTTCGATGATGGACGGACAGGTAAGTGACATCGTCCAGACAGAATTCGGATACCATATTATCAAGATCGAGCGCTCTCGGGGAGGGGAGAAAAGAGGTCGACACATCCTCGTCATGCCGGAAATGACTGAAACAGATATCCAGACAACCCGCGATACAGCATCCGTGGTACTGGAACAAGTGAAAAATGGAGAGCCCATGGAGATATTATTTGCACAATACTCCGATCAAGAAGCTCCTGATACGATCCCTGTGCCATTCGATCAAATAGATCAACTGCCACTCGGATACGGGGTGATCAGTACCGCGATGGCTAACGATGTGATCGGGCCAATCGAGTATCAAACTCCTAGGGGTGATGTCAGGCTTGCAGTCGTAAAAATAGAAGAGGTTCGCGAAGCAGGAGCGTATACATTTGAGGATCTACGTGGGCAAGTAGCCGCACAACTTCAGGAACAGAGACAGTATGCCAGAATCCTGGAAGAGCTACGAGCCAAAACCCACATTGAGATCCGGCAATAAGCTTCGGGACACGTGTATCCTCATATCGCTATAACTCTCGGCGATCCGCAAGGCATTGGTGCTGAGGTCGCTTTTCAATCGGTTCGTGATCTCAAAACTGAACTCAAGCACCTCTCAATAACATTCTTAGGTTCAAAAGAGACACGCGGCCAGGTACCATCTGAGCACGAATTCATAGCGGTTGGTGCATGGGACGGAACTCCGAAGGGCGCTGGACAAGTTGCAGCACTGGCAATCGAACAGGCAGTCGCAGGAGTACGAGACGGACTGTTTCACACAATAGTCACTGCCCCTGTACACAAGCCTTCTCTGCGTTCTGCAGGATGGGATGTACCAGGACAAACCGAGATGCTCCAGAAGCTCACTGGTTCTAATCCAGTAGGAATGCTGATGGCAGCGGAAATGACCGATCGAGGAAGCCCGCTCAGAGTATTGCTAGCTACTACACACCATCCTCTTCGCGAAGCCATAAGCCTCCTTAGTGAAGAGTTACTTCTTGAACAGATCATACTCCTCTCGGAAGCATTGCAGAGTGATTGGGGCTTAGTTGCCCCACAAATCGCGATATGTGGGCTTAATCCTCACGCGTCAGATGATGGCCTGTTCGGAAATGAGGAAGCCATGATCTTCAGTCCCGCAATCGAGCGGGCCCAAGATATGGGTATCAATGCTGCCGGACCTTTCCCGGCAGACACCGTATTCTACCGTGCGCTCACCGGAAACTTTGATGCCGTTGTTGCACCATATCACGATGTCGGTATGGCAGCGTTCAAAACTGCTGCTTTCGGGAGCGGTGTAAACGTAACGCTCGGTCTTCCCTTTGTGAGAACGTCACCTGATCACGGAACTGCTTTTGATATCGCAGGAACTAACTCAGCCAATGCGACCTCGATGGTGGAGGCTGTGAGGCTGGCCATCCACCTTACACAGAATCGTTTCAGCAAGATTTTTTTGCATGACTGATTTTCTTAGTCAGACTCTTCCAGTTCGAATGCCTTTTCTCCAAATCAGTTTTTGATCAAACGTACAAAGATTTACAAAAAGGATCCGGACTTGGGCGATTCAGCCAGCTTGGGGGTCATGTTGTGTCGCTAACTGAACGAATGGGGATCCTAGCCATCATGCTTGTCCTTGCGAATGCTTCCTGCACGATGATCGGTACCTCAGAGCTCGAACCTACTTCACCCGAGATTACAGATAATCAAGCCGAGTTAGGAGAAGTCCGCCCCGGCGACGCAGTCACGAGTCTAGAAGACCGACGCCGAGAACTGGAGACACCTACAAGCTCAGAACTCTCAATGTCAATTAGAGATGCGGGGAGTCTTGAATGGCCGCTAGATGGTGATCTAATTTATCCGTTCGGGCGAGAACAACGTCCCAATGGACTGGTGCTCAATTGGAACGGTGTAGGGATCGCCGGGTTGCCTGGAAGCCCAGTACACGCTGCTAGAAAGGGGCTCATAGTTCTAGCGGGACCGTTTGAGGGATACGGGCCAAGCGTCGTACTTAGTCATGGGAACGGATTCTATTCCCTTTACTTATACCTCGAAGAAATCAGAGTAGTCGAAGGCCGTAGTATCGATATGGGTCATGTGATTGGAACAGTTGGAGGTACCGATACTGCGCAAGGACCGCACATTGAATTCCAGGTTCGTGCTCCCATCGATGGAAGTGTGCCAAAAGCCCAGGACCCACTAGAATGGCTTAAGCCCCGAGCTAGAAGATGAGCCTGCACCCCGTCGTAGGACACGAAGACTTTCTTTCTTCAATGGCGCGCGCTCATGAGCGAACATCCCTCCCTTCCTCACTTCTGCTCCATGGACCACGCGGTGTAGGAAAACAAAGAGTTGCTTTATGGATAGCTCAACTCACGATCTGTGAGAGGCCGGCAGCTGACGGTCCTTGCGAGAAATGTGGGGCTTGCCGGATGGCCGTGAAGCTCGAGCATCCTGATGTTCACTGGTACTTCCCACTTGCGCGTCCGAAAAGGGTAACTGGGGATCGTTTGGTTACCGCTCTTGAGGATGCTCGTATGCAGGCACTTGAGGATCTTCGGGCTGAGCCGCTTTACGCGAGCCACACCGCTGATGTCAGGGGGCTGTACTTTGGTATTACCAAGACCATTCGACGACAAGCGCATCTTCGTCCGAATATGGCACCAGGCCAGGTCTTTATTATCGGCAACGCAGAGCTACTCGTTCCTCAAGAGGCGAGTCCAGAGGCTGCCAACGCTCTACTCAAGCTATTGGAAGAACCACCGGGAACATCGCGTTTCATCCTTACTTCCAGTGAGCCCGGAAGGCTCTTGCCAACAATTCTGTCACGAACCGTTGCGCTCCATGTTGCTGCTCTAGGTACCGACTTGATTGATATATTTCTCAGCGAAAACACGGACGCTGACAGGGAAACAATCAAATGGGCATGCGAACTTTCCCAGGGATCAATTGGTCGCGCACTCGGATTTCTTCCTGATGGCCAGGAAGAGGGGCCCTTAGAATCCTTGAGACGCCAAGCACTAGCATTGATTGAAGTAGCCGTAGTTCGAGACCCAGGCGAAGGTTATGAGCTATCTCTGAGTTATCCATCAGCTGGAGCTCGATCGTTGATTCCACTATGCACATTTATCGAAGAATGGCTTCGAGATCTGGGCGCTATCGTCTCTGGCGCCGGAGATCGGGTGTTCAACTTTGATGAGCGTTCGCACCTACAGGAGCTAGTAGCTAGAACATCGATTCGTGGGTCTGAGATCGTCCTGGCCTTGACCGAAGTCGAACAAGCGCGAGAGCTTGCACGGGGCAACGTCAATCCTCAACTCATCGTCAATGGCCTCGTCAGAAATCTCAGACGTCGGCTTATTGGTACTTAGCATACGCTTGGAGTGTTATGAAGGATTCAGCAGGACTAACGCATATCGACAACGAGGGCCGACCTCGAATGGTTGATGTCTCAGAGAAAGAACAAACTGCAAGGCACGCGGTTGCAACCGGAAGAATCATCACTTCTCCGGAGGTGCTAAAGCGCATTATGACCGGTGACGTAAGAAAAGGTAGTGTCCTGCAGGTTGCTGAACTTGCTGGGATTATGGGTGGCAAGAAGACCCATGACCTCATCCCACTATGTCATCAGCTAAATGGCGTGAACATAACCATGAGGCTTGAAGCGGATCCGGATCTTCCAGGAATCGTTGCACAAGCAGAAGTAACGGTTACGGGTCAGACAGGAGTTGAGATGGAAGCACTAACCGCGGTTAGTGTGGCTCTGCTAACTGTCTACGATATGGCAAAGTCTATGGACCGCGGTATGCGCATCGAGGGCATTCACCTCTTATCTAAGAAAGGCGGTCGTTCAGGAATCTGGACAAGTAATGAGTAGGCTTAACTACCAGGCTTAGAATCCCGTTTCAAGCCTACCGAGACTGGGACCGTAATCATCGCACCGATCCTTAGATAACGAGGTCTTATAGTAGGGTTTGCAGCTCTCAAGTCTGGTACGGAAACGCGATACAGAACAGCTATATGGCTGAGTGTTTCTCCGGAAGCCACAATATGTTCCACGAAACTGACTCGCTCATCGACTGGGATCAAAGCATAGTTTCTTGAGAATAGATCTCCCTTCCCTTTAGGGACCCTCACTGAGACCTGTCTGAGAGGAGGAGTCATTCCTCTAACATACTGTGGGTTGAGTCGAGAGATTTCCGTATCGGCGCTTTCCGAGGCTTTCGCAATCACATCGAGTGTGGTCGCATCTGGAACCCATACCTGGTCAAAACTGAAAGGATCTTGTGCTGGAAGATCATAACCATGGGAAGTCGGGTTCCCAGCAACAACAATGGCCCCGAAGAGCTTAGGAAGAAATTCTCTTGTTTCCTTCGGTAGATAACGACGTAGTTCCCAGTAGAGCCGGTCGGTACGTGGCTCAAGGGGTGCGTGCCGGATAAGCATTCGTCTCACACGGCCGGGGCCTGAATTATATGCCGCTAAGGCAAGGAACCAGGAATCGAACTCTTCATAGAGCTCTCCCAAGTACACCGCCGCTGCCTGAGTCGACCTAAGTGGATCACGTCTCTCATCCACTAGTGCCGTCACCTCCATCCCCAAGTCCTTCGCGGTCGGAGCCATAAACTGCCAGAGGCCAACCGCGTTCGCAGGGCTTACAGCAACAGGGCTATATCCGCTCTCAATCACCGGCAGATACCTTAGAGATTGCGGAAGGTCATGCAGAGCCAGTGTAGAATCCACAGTCCCCTCAAACCATTTCATGCGGCTCAAGTAGTCGGGGAACCAGCTTGATGCAGATGTGGCCCAAAAATCCACCCACTCTTGCACCTCTCCCATAAAACTCGAATCACGTAGCATGGGCGTAGCCAAAAGCTCATCCACAGGAAGATCTTCGAAGTTCGGAGCAACTAGAGGCTCTCTTAGAGGCAGCGCTTCTAAGTCTGAGTTCTCGGATACCAGACTTGGAGCCTCCACAGGAGCAGGAGGGTGCAGTGGAGAGGAGCCATCAGCACAGCCCCCCAATGTCCCAAGAATCAGACACCCTATGAGTGCACTTCCAGGCCTCGATCTAGGCTTCATAGATAGAAACTATACGAACAAAAGGCCATCAGGATGATAGCTGATAGAGCACTGTAGATTTTGGTAGTAGGGGAAAATGGCGGTACCTGTGAGTACGAGAAAAACTGTAAAAACGGCTAACAGCAGTCGCACTTAGAGCACTCACAGCAACAGCAGGTACATGCACAGCCATCACACTTGCAGCAGTCACATTTCTGTGGGCAGTCACAACTCATGTCTACCTCTCTTGTTTAAATGCTAGCAGAAAAATTGGAATCAACTACTACCTAAGTTTTACTCCCATCCTATTTGTTTAAAGAAGTAATGAGGGTTCCATACTTTTGTTAAATGCTTGATTTTGTCTCCAGAAAATTCCAACGCATAGACATAGTCAACTGTCCCTTTTAGACCTGTAGGCTCTGGCCCACCTTCACCTGTGTGTGTCCCCGAAAATAGAGCAAAGAACGAGACATGCTTGTTCTCTTCATCAACTGTAAGCGATCTAATTTCATAATCACAATCAGGCATAAGACCGCAAACTCCTTGCATCCAATCGGCATAGCCTTGGATAGTACTTACCTCCAATAAAGGCTCTGCATGCGAAGAAAAAGAAGCATTTTCTAGACAATAATCTTTGCAGCCATCCCAACCTTTACCGGTTTCGCAAGCTTCAAAGAAATTGCTAGCTATTCCTTTCATATCAGACATATTTTCCTCGTAGTGAGTAATCGTACCTAACTATACCCCACAGGTCTGATACCAGAAAGGTAGATGATGGAACTCTTAACTCCGCTGATCTCAAGACGTCACTTCCTAGAAACGTCCACCGTTGCGGCTGCAGGTTTAACGCTAACCGGATGCGAGTCGACCGAGGGGTCCGGAGAGACACTCCCGCCTTCGATTGCCCGGTTAGAATCTTGGGCCGACCGAGCACGTCCCATCACGACGAACGAGCGTGCCGCAAGGGTCGAGAATGCCAAACAGCTCATGCGCGAACAAGGACTCAGTGGCCTCGCTCTCTGTGGTGGTACTTCCATGGTCTACTTCACGAACATCAGTTGGGGTGGCGGTGAGCGACTCTTCACCGTCGTGATCCCCGTCCAAGGTGACGCGTTCGTGGTATGCCCCGCATTCGAGGAAGACCGAGCGAGAGAACAACTCGCGCTCGGTCCGTTGGGTGGGTCGCAGGTATATACATGGGAGGAGCACGAAAGCCCGTACGAGCGAGTGGCTCAGGGCCTGGGAGATCGTGGGATCAAGACGGGTAGGATCGGTGCTGAGGAGACCATGCAGTTCCGGTTCAGCAACGGTATCGCGCTCGCGGCACCAGCCATCGATGTGGTCGATGCCACACCAGTGACCGGCGGATGCCGCGGCGTAAAGGATGCACACGAGATCGAGCTCATGACACTCGCCAATGAAGTAACACTCACTGCGTACAAGGCGGCGTACCTCGCGATGGAAGAGGGCATGACCCAGGGTGACGTTGGTGGCCTCATAAGCTCAGCCCATCAGCGCCTTGGCTTTTCCGGTTCAGCCAGCGTGCAGACTGGTGAGTGGTCTGCGTTACCCCATGGATCAATCACTCCCCAGGTGATCCGTGAGGGCACGATCCTGCTCATCGACGGAGGATGTGGGGTTGAGGGATACCGCTCAGACATGAGTCGCACGTTCGTGCTTGGTCAGCCTTCCGATATCATGAGAGAGCGCTTCGACATCGAACTCGAGGCCCAGACTGCCGCGTACCATGCCGCGGGTCCGGGTGTGTTGCCAGAAAATGTTGATGCGGCAGCTCGCAAGGTGATCGAGGACGCCGGCTACGGTCCGGGATACACGTACTTCACGCACCGGGTTGGTCACGGGATTGGGATGGACGGGCATGAGTGGCCCTACCTCGTGAAGGGGAACCAGACACCGCTGATCGCCGGGAATGTGTTCAGTGATGAGCCTGGGATCTACGTACCTGGTGAGTTCGGGGTTCGGCTAGAAGACTGCATGTATATAACCGATAGTGGTGCCGAGCTATTCACCCCACAGAGCCCGTCCTTGGAAGATCCCTTTGGGGGTTGGGATCACTAGAGTGTATAAGCACCCAGACTTGATAGGGTGATTCACTCCGCAAACGGTTACAAAAGACAGGGTAACACCCTGATTCAGTAACTATGCCACGGTTACAAGTGATATACGTCGGGAGTGGTAGCTAATTCACCTACATACGATAGTTCGGTGCTTCCCTGGTGATGGTAACATCATGAGGGTGAGACTCTCTGAGACTTCCTGGTGTAACTCGGCTGAACTGAGCGCTAGAGCGAAGTTCATCAAGAGATGCAGCACCACAGTAGCCCATTCCACTCCTGAGACCACCGACAAGCTGGTAAATCGTATCTGAAATAGGGCCCTTATATGGCACCCTAGCCTCAATGCCCTCGGGAACCAGCTTGCTCTGACTCTCCTGATTTTCCTGGAAGTAACGGTCTGCTGAACCCTCTTCCATCGCTGATAAGGAGCCCATACCCCTTACGGTTTTGAATCGTCGACCCTCTAGCAGAAAGCTCTCACCTGGAGCTTCGTCCGTGCCAGCGAACATTGAGCCCATCATTACCGACTCCGCTCCAGCCGCAAGAGCTTTTACAATGTCACCTGAGTAGCGGATTCCCCCATCCGCAATGATCGGTACCGACCCATCCCCACCATCAACTGCATCCATGATGGCAGTCAGCTGTGGAACACCAACACCAGTCACTACCCGGGTAGTGCAGATGGAACCCGGACCAACACCCACTTTAACTGCGTCAACTCCTCGCTCAAGCAAAGCCTGAGCCCCTTCTACAGTTCCGACATTTCCACCCACTAATTGGGTATCTGGGAACCGCTCGCGCACACGCCCGAGTGCTTCGAGCACACCTTCGGAATGGCCATGAGCCGTATCGACCACAATCAAGTCTGCCCCAGCTTCCACTAATAATGCTGCACGTTCAATATCAACCTTCGATGCTCCAACAGCAGCGCCTACCCTAAGGCGTCCATGCTCGTCTTTGCAGGCATTTGGATATTGGCGGCGCTTGAAGATGTCCTTAACAGTGATCAGTCCCCTTAGGATTCCATCTTGGTCTAGAACTGGAAGTTTCTCGATACGGTGCTTATGGAGAAGCGTTTCTGCCTCGTCAAGCGTAGTCCCTACTGGAACAGTAACGAGGTCATCAGAAGTCATGACCTGCTCTATAGACTTATTAAGATCAAGCTCGAACTGCAGATCTCGGTTAGTGATAATCCCAACCAGTCGCCCAGTATCCTCAACAATGGGAACTCCACTGATTGAAAATTTTGCCATCAGCTCATGAGCGTCTTTAAGACTGCTGTCTCGCGAGAGGGTAATTGGGTTCAGGATCATCCCACTCTCAGAACGCTTAACCCGGTCTACTTCTTCTGCTTGAGCCTCGGGCGAGAGGTTCTTGTGAATAATCCCGACGCCTCCCTCACGTGCCATTTGGATAGCCAATTTCGACTCAGTAACTGTATCCATAGCTGCTGAGAGCAATGGAATCTCAATAGAAATCTCACGCGTCAAACGCGAAGACACATCCGTATCTTTCGGGTGAATCAACGAATGTCCAGGAATCAGGAGAACATCGTCGAATGTGAGAGCTTCTCTTACAATCTGGCCCCGGAGAGGCACGGCATCAGACATCGCTTAGCGACCTCTCCCAATGAGACGCGCCCGCCCCTTGAAGCCCTTGTATAAGAGCGTCATAGGGCGGGCGCGGACCCGTTCCAGAAAACACGATTGTTACCATAGGAGACGATATCTGTAGGGCCACGGAGCGTCAACGGGCTCATCGGATAGTCCTGCAAGACTGGTTCGTTCTGTACGGAACGAATTACCCAGATCCATAGGTAGATTTCTATAGTACCTGATACTGCCACTCTATCGATCTGCTTATATTTCCATTTCCGGTTCAAGAATTCAAAATACTCTAGAACCTATACCCTTAATCTAGACTAGATTCATTAATGCCTTTCTTGCCTCTGCGTTCAGTAAGAATCCCCAGCGACACATCTAACCTTTATTCTGAGTGGCTGGCTTGGTTATCAGAGGAACTTGAATCAGAAAAATGTGACCGAAATGAACTCTGTCGGCTTATTCTAACCGACATCTATTTCCCACATCTGGGTGATGCACACCTTCGCAATGACGCCACGCATTTCCTGCCTGTCGCGTTGGCTCAGATGAACCCAGAAAATGTTACACTCGAGCCGGAGTACTATCAGGACATCGATCTAGAACGTTATACACCACGCAAGCCACTCCTGTGGCTCTGGGAAATGTTCGACCGCAGTTACCTAGGAGAAAATGTGGAGCTCGGCATCCGCTTCAGGCGGATCCTTGCTCACCATGTCTTTGGCCACTGTGGTGCAAACTTCAAGGCATTCCCACACGTGCGATTGTCATTCGGCTACAATCTCGACATTGGTGACAACGTGGTGATCCACCGACATGTGCTCCTCGATGACCGGGGTGGTATTGAGATAGGAGATGGTTCGTCAGTTTCAGATTTTGCAAACGTTTATTCTCATACACACGATATCGCTGATGGACGCATCATAGAGACGCCGAAAACCATTATTGGGCGAGGGGTGCGAATCACATATCACGCGACAATTCTAGCTGGTACGCATGTGGCTGATGATTCTATGGTCGGCGCTGGTGCAATGCTTACAAAAAGTACTGAGCCGCACTATGTCTATGCAGGAGTTCCAGCTAAGAAGGTCAAGAAGAAGCCAGATAAGGAGTTGTCTAAAGCTGCTCCTCCCACCCTTGATGCACTAGCAGACGAAGCTTAGTAACACTCTTTAGACGCCTGATTCCGTCTGATCCCAGAGTGATGTGTCTGTTTATCGGAAGAGATCCCTTTCCTGCCAAACGCCCTGGAGCATAGTCGCGGGTCGAGTCTCGCTACTCCTCCGCCTGCTGGGCACAGCCCGTTCCCAATAACGAGAAGAGCCCAACGATCACGAGCCGTTCTATGTTTCTCTTATCTAAGGCCAACCCAGTAACTCGCGTTCATAGAAAAAAGTTGTCACCCGGCGCGGTTATCACCTTGCCTAGAGAGCTGACTCTAACCGTAAACTCAAACTCTCTGCCGCCGCTAACTCTTTTGTAGAAGCTCGTATATACCTACACGATAACCCTAGCTTGAGGCACTCAAGATCTTCAGATCCCTTCCCGCCGGCTCTTGGAAAACATCAAGACCAAACTCCGGCAGACTCGAGATAAGGTGGTCGAAGATGTCCGCAGTCAGCCCCTCGTAGTTCGCCCAGTTCGTGTCGTTGGAGAAACAGTATATCTCCAAGGGCAGACCTTGCGTCCCCGGCTGGAGTTGCCGGACCAGAAGTGTCATCTCTTGGTGGATTTTCGGATGTCCTCGCAGATAATGCCACACATACGCCCGGAACGTGCCCACATTCGTGAGCCGTCGTGAGTCCGGTTTGATACCTTTTCCGGACATTTGTCGGGCGTTAGCAATCTCCAGGTCTTTTTGCTTTGCACCCAGGTATTCGTGCAGGAACTCGAAGCGGGACAGGCGAGTAAACTCGTCTTCGGATAGGAAGTGGACTGAGTTCATGTCCAGGTAGATGGAGCGCTTGATCCGCCGACCACCGGACTCACTCATACCACGCCAGTTCTTGAAGGATTCGGAGATAAACTTGTGGGTTGGGATTGCGGAGATCGTCTTATCCCAGTTCTGGATTTTCACCGTGTGGAGCGCAATGTCGATGACGTCGCCGTCGGTATGAGCTTGGGGCATTTCGATCCAGTCCCCGATCCGGATCATGTCGTTGGACATGATCTGAACACTGGCCACCAGAGACAGGATGGTATCCCTGAACACCAGCATCAGCACGGCCGTGAGTGCCCCGAGGCCTGAGAGGAAGAGCACGGGCGAACGACCTGCCACAATCGAAATCACAATGATGCCTGCGGCCACGTACAAGAAAAGACTAATGACCTGCAGGTATCCTTTGATCGGGCGATTTCTGGCTTCTTTGTAGGTTGTGGAATAGATGTCGTTGAGGGCATCCAATAGCCCCCCGGCTGCCCTCGTCAGAGCTATCACCACCCATGCCAATGACAGGCGGCGTCCGAAGGTTGCCCCCATGAACAAAAAATTCTCCCAACTCGTCAACGTAACGGAGGCGGCGGGCGAAGCGCTGTCGCCGATGCTCAAGGCCCAGTCGATCCCAACGTAGACCACGAGTGCTGGAGCCACGCTGGCCAGTTGATGGAAGACGCGTCGCTCAAAGAGGCGATCGTCCCAAGTGGACCGTGTCCTGCTCATCAACTTGTGGACGAACCCTAGGAATACTCTGCGGGTCACTATGTTGGCCATCCAAGCCAAGACGATCAGAGAAAGGAGTCCGCCCGCGGCCCGCGGCCAGTCGTTTGCAACAATGTTCGAAAAGAAATCCTGCATGGTTCTTCCTTGTTAGCCTATGCTTGGTCGGGGTCGCTTTTCATCATCATGGTCCGCATAGGGAACGAGATCTCGATTCCTTCATCAGAGCAATACCGATGCAACCGCTTGATGAACTCGTGCTCGACCGGACTCTGGCTTTTGAATTCACGCACCATCAGCAGCACATCAAGATGATGCTTAACTCAGCAAAATAAAGATCAAAAATCAGGACGCAGTAGCCTCAGGTCTATTCTTCTTCTTCATACATCACCTGTAGACGTGCAACCACGCTCGGGTCTGCCAAAGTCGTCGTATCTCCCACGGTCTGTCCCTCTGCGATATCCCGCAGTAGACGTCTCATTATTTTCCCTGAACGAGTCTTGGGGAGGTCAGCCGTAAAAATCACTATCTCAGGTTTGGCAATCGCTCCGATCTTGTACCCGACATGCTCGCGAACTTCAGCCAGCAACTCATCAGTCCCTGAGTTTCCCTCTTTAAGGGTCACAAACGCTGCGATCGACTGACCTTTGATCTCATGGCTCTTACCAACTACAGCAGCTTCCGCAACAGCCGGATGATCGACGAGTGCACTCTCAACCTCCATCGTACCAATTCGATGGCCGGCAACGTTTAGAACATCATCCACTCGTCCAAGGATCCAAAAATAGCCGTCCTCATCTCTTTTGGCGCCATCTCCTGGGAAGTAAATCCCCTCCCACTTAGACCAATATGTTTCTTGAAAGCGTTGGTCATCACCCCATATCGTGCGAAGCATAGACGGCCAAGGAGAAGTAATCGCGAGATACCCGGCACTTGTAACTTCTCCTGCTTCGTTCAAAATCGTTGCTTCAATTCCAGGAAAGGGAGAAGTCGCAGTTCCTGGTTTTGTTTCAGTGATCCCTGGCAGTGGCGTGATCATGATCGAGCCTGTCTCCGTCTGCCACCATGTGTCGACAATAGGGCATGAGCTTCCGCCGATCTTCTCATGATACCAAATCCATGCTTCCGGATTTATGGGTTCACCAACTGTCCCTAATAGTCGGAGCTTAGATAGGTCATACTCTGCCGGCCAATCATCCCCCCAGCGCATAAAGGCCCGGATCGCGGTTGGCGCTGTATAGAAAACGGTGACAGCATGTTTCTCACAAAGCTCCCAAAAGCGGCCTCGATCAGGTGTGTCTGGAGCCCCCTCATACATGAAGACGCTGGCCCCGTTGGCAAGCGGTCCATAAACGATATAGCTGTGCCCAGTAATCCATCCCACATCCGCTGTGCACCAATACACGTCGTCATCTTGTAAATCGAACACGACCTTGGTGGTAGCAGCCACCTGTGTCAGGTATCCTCCAGTGGTATGAACTACTCCCTTCGGTTTACCGGTCGTGCCCGACGTATAAAGGATAAATAACACGTCTTCGGCGTCCATTTCCTCGGCCGGACAATCAGCCGAGTTTTGATCCATAAGGTCATGGTACCAGTGATCCCTGCCCTCCAGCATTTCTGCATCAACCTTTTCGGTTAACTCACCACCTCGCTGAACTACCACAACCTTCTCTACGGTAGGTGAGTTCAGGAGAGCTTCATCTGCATTGGATTTGAGAGGGACAATGCCACCCCTTCGCCAACCGCCATCAGCGGTGATAAGCACTTTGGCTTGAGCATCATTATTCCGGTCAGCCAGTGATTCGGGGCTAAAGCCTCCGAATACCACGGAATGGATCGCTCCGATCCTAACACAGGCAAGCATAGCGATCGCTGCCTCCGGGATCATAGGTAAATAAATAGTGACACGATCCCCACGAGTTACACCCAGATTTTTCAGCGCATTTGAAAAGCGGCAGACCGCATCATGCAACTGAGCATATGTGTAGGTTTTCGTGTCTCCTGGTTCTCCCTCCCAGATAAGAGCGGCTTGATCAGACCGAGAGTTATTTAGATGACGGTCTAAACAATTGTGAGCAACGTTAAGTTTCCCGCCTACAAACCATTTCGCATGAGGAGGTTGCCACTCTAAGACAGAGTCCCAGCGTCTAAACCAGTCTAACTGCTCTGCCCACTCTGCCCAGTAGGATTCACGATCTGTCCTTGCTCGTTCATAGATCTCCAAATCACTGACCACAGCACGAGTCCGAAAATCCTCACTCGGAGAAAAACGGCGGTTTTCAGTTAGAAGGGCATCAAGTGTGCCAGCATCTTTGCTCATCAGACATCCTTCTTATTGTGCGGCATGTGGGACAATTCCAGAGCTGTACTGGAAAAAAATCTGCCTAGACCCCCCCATCAGCAACCCTTACTGCTGATGGGCACTAGACAATCCTTAACCCCCACACTTGTGAAACTGATCAAATCGCGGATCACGCAGTTGACATTATTTCGTTAGGACCGATAAAGTACTCTTATGCTACACGAGAATAGCGACCTCCAACTACGCCGTGCGCTGCAGTCCAATGGACAGCGGTTTACCGAACAACGGGCAGCCGTATACCGCTACCTCGCTAGCACGGATATTCATCCTACAGCAGACGAAGTATTCTTAGCTGTCCGCTCCGACCTGGATGGAATTTCTCTCGCGACGGTCTATAAGAGTCTCGAAACTCTTGTCGGCTGTGGCCTGGCAGTTAAGCTCAGCTACAATGATAGCTCGGCTCGTTATGATGGACGAATGGACCCTCATTATCATTCACGTTGCCTAGCGTGCGGGTCTGTAACGGATATCCCCGGAGAGGTCACCGGCTCGGAAATCCAATCACTTAGTGGCAAAGCTACAGACTTTAAGGTTATCGGTTACAGCTTGGAGTTGACCGGATACTGTACGACCTGTGTCCCCGAAGGCGGACCCGGCCCTATCCGCGCCTGATCCACACACTGCTATGAGCCCCCTGGTCACGGCGTGAAGTCGCCTGCGCTGAGATTCCTCCTGGGGTTGTCGATCTCACTTGTAGCGTTAGAAAATCAGCCAGTTGAAGCGCAAGAAGTCAGCGAGTTGCAGGCAGACCTTTCACAGATTTTGGATGCCTATAGCTGGAGGGATGCTCGATGGGGGGTGCTAGTCGTCTCACTCGACCAAAGTGACACACTCTTTTCGGAGTCACCGGATTCTGCTCTGAGTCCGGCATCAAATCTGAAGCTGCTCACAACGGCCGCAGCTCTACGGATTCTCGGACCGGACTTCCGCTTCCAAACATATTTGCTCTCTGATTCCAATATCACCAATGACGTGCTTGAAGGTGATCTGGTGCTATACGGCACTGGTGACCCTGGAATCTCTGATCTTTTTTTTCAAGAACGAGAAGATGTTCTTGAACTGCTTGTGGATCAGCTTGAAGAAGCCGGTGTCAGAACGGTAACGGGCGACCTGGTGGCTGACGCTTCACACCTTCCGGGGCCCCTTCGTCCTTACTCATGGGACCCTAAGGACCTTAATGATCATTTTGCAGCCCCTATTTCAGCACTCTCGTTTAACGAAAATGTGGTGTCCTTCCGTGTCGCTTCTTCAGACCGCTCTGGATCTAGACCGGAGGTACATACCATACCGGAGAATGCAGGCTTAGATGTGCATAACCTAGCCATCACATCTCCCAGAGGAACTAGACCTCATTTGTCAATTTTGCGTGAATACCCTCTGGATCCTATTCGGATCGAAGGAGGCATCGTACTTGGAGGAAGGGATGCTTGGCGCCAAATGACTGTTCCATCTCCCCCTCACTTCACTGCTTCTGTATTCCGTAACGTACTATTAGAACGCGGGATTCGTATTCTAGGTAATATCCGAGTAGTGGAGTCTCCAGATAAGTCTGTACTAACTGGGATCACCTCTCCAACCCATCATGAACGATCCCGAGTCCGTATACTCGCAAAACACACTTCGCCTCCTCTCAGCGAATACATCTCTGTGATAAACAAGAGGAGTAACAACCTCTTCGCTGAACTCGTATTCCGAACTATGGGCCGTACTCAAGAGGGGTTGGGGAGCCCCGAAGCTAGTGCCAGAGCCGTTTCAGTAGCATTGACTGAAATCGGTGTACCAATGGAGGATGTAGTTCAACTTGACGGCTCTGGCCTTGCTGCTGGGAACCGGACAAGCGCCAGTACTTTCGTCGGTGTTCTACAACGCATGGCAGAAACGGAAACATGGAATCATTACTGGGCTTCTCTGCCACAGGCTGGCACTCGCCGTGAGCTTAGAAGGATGTATCAAACTGCTGCGGCTGGTAATTTGCGTGCCAAAACGGGAACAATCGAAGGTGTCTCAGCACTCAGCGGCATCGTCCGTTCACGTGACGATGAAAGGCTAGCATTCTCAATCCTGTTGAATGGAACACCATCTACTACACGTGCGAAGCGTGTAGAGAACCTTGTAGGAGCGCGATTGGCCGAATTCGTACGCAGTCCCGAACGTGAACCTAATGCCATAGTTGAGGAAATCGACGAGAGAACAGTAGTGTCAGGTCAGAGTTCCCAACGTTATCAGGTGGTTTCGGGTGACAATCTGTCTTCAATCGCCTATCGCTACGGCCTTACCCTCAGTGAGATGCTACAAGCCAACCCGAGAATCGAGCCGAACCGGATCCTAGCAGGACAGTGGCTGACGATTCCACAACGAGGTGGTGGCAGCTAATTAGGTGCGTTGTGACAGCACATACCATCTCAAGCTCAGGTGCTAGCCGATTTCTTGGACAGCACTCCGACCAGTAGCAGACCGGAGGCGTCTCCGGAGTTCGACATCTGACATGGTTTGGAGCGTCCTGTAAGCAGTTTTCTCCGTATTCCAGCGGATATCGTTCAAGGCGATACTTTGGCCCAAGTCATTCTCGAGCACCATGACATATCGACCCTTGTAGTCAGGTCCATCTGCCCTATGCACGCTGGCGGTCCACTGGTTTTCCTGGTGATCTGTAAACTGTCTCATCATGGCTATTGAATTGGTCCCGGTATCCCGAAAAAAGATCGTAAATGTGGACACTGGAGTTCTTACAAGTACTTTTCTGCGCCACAACCCAAGCTAGTGGCTCCGGATCACCTCCCACAACGGCCCAGATTGGGACCGAGGTATCTAGATGGAAATCCCTAGAAGGGATATCACGACTGACTTGGGACTTCTTTTGATCGTTTTGATCTGGGGGGTCAATTTTTCAGTCCTCAAAGTCCTCTTGCGTGAGCTCGATCCCTTAGCCCTCAATGCACTCCGCTTTCCTATGGCGGCCGTTGCTCTATGGATCCTAGTCCGCCGGCTAGATGGTTCGTTAAAGCCAGACCCACAAGATTTACGTCGTATCATCACCCTTGGTTTGTTGGGTAATGTTGCTTACCAACTCTGCTTCATCTTTGGGGTCGACTCAACTTTCGCTGGAAATGCAAGCCTACTATTAGCTACAACTCCAGTTTGGACACTCTTTCTCTCAAGCGTGGCTGGACATGAACGTCCCGGAGGGTGGGTCGTCATAGGTGTAGCGGGAACCTTGATAGGAATATTTATGGTAATCACGGGTAGCCGTGATGCCGGAACTCTTGCTAGCCCAACTACGCGCGGAGATTTACTCATCTTGATCGCCTCGGTGCTGTGGGCGATGTACACGGTTGGAGGTCGAAAGCCGGTCACCCGCTATGGGGCGCTTCGCGTAACTGCGTGGACTTTGTGGGTTGCCACACCAATCATTTTCTTCATGGGCCTGCCAGGCTTAATGAGGACTGACTTAACGGCAATAACCCCAGAGGTATGGATAGGTGTTACGTATGCTGGCTTACTAGGGATTGGGCTCGCCTACCTTCTCTGGTATCGAGCGGTTGAACGCATCGGAAACAACAGAACAGCAGTGTACTCGAACTTAGTACCTGTAGCCGCACTCATTACTGCTTGGATCTGGCTCGGAGAGGTCCCCACCACCCTGCAGCTAATAGGGGCAGCTGTGATCTTGGTGGGCCTGACGTTGGCCAGGGTAGCCCACGCCCCTGAAAACGACTTTCAGAACAACGAAGCCTAACTACCTACAGGCACTCTATGCTAAGTTGGTCCTCAAAGCTGAAACGATCCCAGTCCGGCGGTGTTACAAGGGCGTTCAAGCATTTTAGTAAGTTGTTAATCAATTCAACCGCGGGAGAGGAGAGAAGCCCCTCCATGCGCATATTTCTCCGTGCGCTCGTCTTGGGTTATCTAATATCTCCTTTGCTCATCAAGAGCGAGGGGGCAGCTCAGACAGTACCCTCCGTATACCAATTCTTAGAGCGGGCACAAGAGGCAGGCCCGTTCGCTAGCCAGATAACACTCTCAACCGGACGTTTTGGATACGGACCCAAAGGCGGCATCCTCTTTGGAGGTCGTTATGGTGTGCACGTGAGTGGCCCAGTATCACTGGAAGGAGTTGTCGGAGTCATTCGAGGTGAACGCGACATCGTAAGCCCGGGCCGAGATGAGGGTGATCGGGTGATCGGTTCTGCAGACGTCCAGATGGTCAAATTTGATGCTGGCCTCCGCTTCAGCTTAACAGGCCACCGTGCCTGGCACGGCCTGAGCCCTTCCCTGATTTTCGGTGGTGGAATCACGTTTGACACGGCTGAGCAGGACCCAGTTGAAGAAACTCTAGATGCCGCTGACCGTTTTGAGTTGGGTAAGAGTTTTGTCGGATCACTTGGTCTGAGCACTCACTGGTATTTGAGTGATCATATTGCACTTCGCGGGGATGGACTCTTTTCCCTATCCAGGCTAGGTACGCCCCCTGGGTTCAGTGACTCAGCGCGCGGGTTTGTGGGAGTAGAGAAAGCAGAATGGGTACAAGGGCTAGGTTTCTCTGTTACAGCACTCTTCCGCTGGTAGTACCTGTCCGATGAAGAAACAGGAACCCCGTTTCGAAGTTCGCTCAGCAGATTGGTTGACTTTGAAGCAAGCTCAAGAAGTAATCCTCTCCTCAGCTCAACCTCTTTTATCTGAAGAATTACCAGTCCAGGCTTGTCTCGGTCGCTCCCTCTCTCAAGACCTAGTGGCCCGTGCGACACTTCCTCCTTGGGATAATAGCGCGATGGATGGATATGCAGTTCGTGGAGAGGAGATTTCGCACGCCGGACCTTCAACCCCTGTTGTATTGTCTGTGACAGGCGTGGTTCACGCAGGAGACCTGCCTGGGTCGAGTGTAGGAGCAGGGGAGGCAATACGGATAATGACTGGGGCTCCAATACCACCAGGAGCTGACTCGGTTATCCGAGTTGAAGACACTGACTCGGAGCAGACACCAGGAATAGTGAATGTCTTCAAGAACCGTGACGAAAGACGCAACATTCGACCTGCTGGGCAGGATATGCAGCTAGGGGACCAGGTACTAGTGAAAGGTACCACCGTCACTTCAACAACAGTGGGGCTGCTGGCAGCGCTCGGCATGGGAAACGTTCCGGTGGTGAAACAACCTTCTGTCGGCATACTTCCGACCGGAGATGAACTTCGTACACCAGAGAGATACGAGGATGTTCAGCGAGGAGAGGGAATACCAGAGTCGAATGGTCCAATGCTCGCCGCTGCTGTTACTGGTGCTTCTGCGATGCCCCTACCGCTAGGAATCGCTTCAGACGATCCGGAAACTCTCCGGGAACGAATATCTGAAGCCACTGACGCTGATGTCCTCATCACTATCGGTGGCGCTTCGATGGGAGAGGCGGATCTAGTTAAGGAGATCTTAGAAGAATTTGGATTTGAGCAGGACTTCTGGCGAGTCCGTATACGGCCTGGAAGCCCTTTCGGGTTTGGACGGCTTCCCCGTGGAGATACATATCAACCGGTCTTCAGCCTCCCAGGAAATCCAACGTCCGCATTCGTTACCTTCGAGCTATTCGTCCGCCCGTTTCTGCTGGCGATAGGCGGGCACAAAAGGATCTTCCGACGGACACTCCGTTGTCAGGCCGCTGAACCTCTCAAGGGGCCAGGTGAACTCAGCCATTTCCTGCGTGTTCGTCTGGACTCATCCACGGTACCCCCTAAAGCTCATATCACAGGACCACAGGGTTCAGGTCTCATAACAACTCTAGCAGATGCTGAGGGGCTCGCGGTGGTATCAGAACATCAAACTGAGATCGCTGAAGGAGACAGCGTCGATGTGATACTGCTAGCTGATACACCGGGTGCAGAGAGCTACGCTAAGAGTGAGGTCTCTACGGGATAGTCTCTGCCTCTTTGTTAATCTTCGGACTTGAGTGCCTTGATTGCCTCAGTCATGCGAGGGAGCACTTCAAAGAGATCCCCGACAATCCCATAATCCGCGATACTGAAGATCGGAGCATCTGGGTCTCGGTTTACTGCTACAATTGTCTGAGAAGTGCGCATGCCTGCCAAATGTTGGACAGCTCCAGAAATCCCAACCGCGATATAAAGCTTTGGGGCAACCGTTTTTCCAGTTTGACCAACCTGTTCAGCATGTGGTCTCCATCCCGCATCTACGACCGCTCTAGATGCGCCAAGTGCTGTGTCTGGACCGATCACGTCCCGCAATTCCTCAAGCACTCCCCAGTTTGCAGGATCCTTCAGCCCACGCCCTCCTGAGACAACCACTGCAGCTTCAGAGACATCAACCGCACCTTCAGCTACACCTTTCCGCTCAATTACACGCACACACCACGTCTCGGGGTCTATATCAGGTATGAACTTGGATACTTGAATCTTGGAGTCATAATCACCAACAGGAAAAGCATTTGGTCGAATAGTAACTATCACCGGGTCCGTATCTATCGAAAATCTGGTAAATGCCTTTCCTGAGTAGACAGGTCTGGTAAACAAGGGCACCTCATCTTGTACTTCGATGCCGGTAACATCTGACCCTAGCGGGACATCAAGTGCCGCAGCCACCCTCGGCGCCAAATCCTTGCCAAGACTGCTTGCCGAGAAAATCAAGGCCTTGAAATTTCCACTTCTAAGATGGTTTATAACTACTGACAAATAGGCTTCCGGGTTGTATTCGGACAGCGCTTCATGCTCCGCAACAACCACTGATGTCGCACCAGCAGTGGAGAGTCCTTCCGCCGCAGACGTCAAACCTGGACCGCCAAGAAGCAAGGCACTAGCTGACCCACCGATTTCACTAGCAAGCTGAGCCGCCACACTTACAACTTCACGGGCTCCACCACCTATTTGTCCTTCTCGCTGTTCTACGAAAGCGAGGACGTCTGCCATATCACGAATCTCCTACTTATGTGTTTAGGATTTATTGAAAAGAGCGTTAAAGAGCGTTTGCTTCTTCCCGGAGCAGACGCACAAGTTCAGCCACTGCATCAGGACTATCCTCTAGAATACAACCGGATCCTCGAGTGGTAGGCTCACTGAGCCGCTCAATATGAATACCCGGCTGACTGAAGTCAGCTTCACGCTCTTCCAGCGGCTTTCGCTTGGCAGCCATGATTCCCTTTAAGGATGCATAGCGGGGTTCATATTCACCCTTGGTAATTGTTAGCACCGCAGGCAAATCAGCTTCGACAACCTCAATCCCGCCTTCAATTTCACGATGGCACGTAACAACTCCATCTCCAAGCTCGAATGAAGAAACCTCTGTTACACACGGAATACCAAGTAGCGTCGCAACCATCGGCCCGACCTGTTGTTGGTCACTTCCTGCAGCCTTGACTCCAAACAAGATCAGTTGGGCATCCGAATCCTTGATCTCAACAGCAAGGGCTTTGGCGATTCCTAGACCATCCATATAAGAATCAGCCCGAAGGAGTGTTGCCTTATCAGCACCCATAGCTAAGCCATTACGGAGCGTCTCCTGTGCCTCATTAGTACCAACTGTGAGTAGGCTGACCTCACCACCCTCCATTTTCTCCTTTACACGCAATCCAGCTTCAATTGCGAACTCGTCGTAAGGGCTGATGATGTATTTGATGCCGCCACTGTCGATGTCCGTGCCAGCCTGATCAATCCGTATATGGGCTTCAGTATCAGGAACCCTCTTGATACAAACGCTAACATTCAATGAATCTGTCCCTCCGTCGTTAAGTATTAACTAGAGTGTGGCCCCGAGTAGGCCGAAACAAACCGTTGCAATCGCTCCACCCACCAGCGCGTAGGGTAATTGCGTCCGAACGTGATCTATATGATCGGTGGCAGCTGCCATCGATGAGATGATCGTGGTGTCACTGATTGGAGAGCAGTGATCTCCAAAGACACCCCCAGAAAGTGTAGCAGCCACAAAAGGTGCAAGTGGAAGGCCAAGAGTCGCCGCCGCTGGTACTGCGATCGGCAACATGATCGCAAATGTGCCCCAACTTGTTCCAGTCGAAAACGCTATACCTCCTGAGACCAAAAAAATGAGGGGCAAATAGATGTAGTTAGGCATGGTGCCCGCCGTGACTTGCGCGACATAGATACCTGTCCCCAGCAGGTCAACAACATCTCCTAAGGCAAGCGCCAACAGAAGAATGAGAGCAAGTGGCACGAGTCCTCCAGCACCCTTGAGTCCGATTTTTACTAGCTCTTCCGTTCTAAATGCGCCCTGAATAAGAAGCATGATCCATGAGAGGCCCAACGCGAACAAAACTGACCATAGGACACTTGTCGATCCTGATCCGGCCGAAAGGTCCCCTCCCCCAGTGATATACAATCCCAGCGGCATGAATAGAACCATGCCGGCTATAGGAACTATCATATTGAGCGCGTGTGGCTCAACCTTCTCGATGGGGGTCGGAGATAGTATCTCTTCGTCGATCATCGGCGTGGAATCTGGCCAAAGAAGTTCACCACGGAGCGTGCGCTCTTCTGCCTTCCTCATGGGTCCGATATCGATACCCCATAAAATCACAGCTACAACTATCAGAACTGCAACAATCGCATAGAAGTTCAGGAGTATTGAATTCAAGAAAACCATCAAAGCATTCTCTACGCCCAATCCCTCAAGGATACCTAGGTTGTAGGCACCCCAAGCGTTCATCGGGATCAATATGCAAATCGGAGCAGAAGTCGAGTCGATAATGTACGCGAGCTTCTCACGGGAACTCTTATACCGGTCAAAAAGAGGACGTGCGACCGAACCAGCCACCAAAACTGTGATATTCGACTCGATGAAGATTACCATCCCTGTGGCCCAAGCGAGTAACTGAGATCTCTTAGCAGAATCAACCCACTTGTTTCTTTCCAAGAAGCGCACAAAGCCCCTCACTCCACCGGATGCCTCAACTGTCGCAATCAGAGCTCCGATGACGAGGGTGAATAGAATCACTTGGGCATCACTACCCAGCACATCAACCGCTCCCTGAATCGAGGCAGCTATTCCCGAAAGAGGATTCCATTCTGAAAGCATTGTCCAAGCGAGCCATAGGCCTCCAGCAAGTGACAAGTAGACCTGCTTTGTCCAAATCGCGAGCACAATCGCAAGCACAGGAGGTAGAAGTGAAGTCCAGTTGGGATCAATCATTCAGGGAATCCTCCCTTAACAGTTGATAGGATGTCTCGACACCCCTCAGGTAGAGTGAAGATAGAATCGATAAGGCCGACCATTTGCTTTCGTCCCGCCATGGCTGCTCTCTAGGCAGAGTATCTAGCGATCTAATCCCGCGTTCACTCACAGTATCAAACCAGAGGTTGTTATCAGCCGGGCCCGCGGCCTCTAGGGCCACGGCCACCACGGTTTCCACCTTTGTTCGTGCTACCAGAAGTCCGGCGAGCGTAATCGGTTCTCCATGCTGCAAGCACCTGCTCACCTCGATTACTAGGTAAAGCTGCCGCAACACTGTCTGGGTTATCACGAAGCGTACGGAAAAGGGCTGGTCCGAATTTCTCGACCAAAGTCTCCGCTGTCTTCTGTCCCACTCCTTTATACCGATGTGCCAGGTACCGCACGATTGCCTGAGGATCCGT
>DLRL01000062.1:15015-15150 GCA_002501085.1 Gemmatimonadales bacterium UBA7889 | reverse complement strand
CTGGGCGTTTATCCCAGCCATACTTGCCTCGGTCGGCCTGGTAATTCGCACGATACTGGAGGATCGTACGCTCTATCGGGAACTTCCTGGTTATGCTGACTACAGCACCCGAGTTCGAGCCCGCCTCATCCCTGG
>DLRL01000062.1:12108-14672 GCA_002501085.1 Gemmatimonadales bacterium UBA7889 | reverse complement strand
ATCTGGTAGGTGAGATTTAGATTCGGATAGCTACTTCACCTCACCTCTAGCGTCTTTCCTGCCAAGCAGCGGTTTGCTCTCGCACGATACCGACGAGATCTCCCATCGCCAGATTGACGTCAACTAGGTGGAGCCCCCACTGGGGAGTGATGTCACCGACGATGTCATCCACGCGATCGTCAGACGGATCACCATGAACGGTTATCTCGAGGTATGTCGCGTGTTCGTTTGAGGTGCATTCAGCACTCAACAGTCCAGGAACAGAGACAAACGGCGTTTCGATGGCTGCTCCCGACGAGACCCAAGGACTGGCCCGCCTCGGTCCCGCGATTGTCGCACCACCGGACGATAAATAGGCATGTGTTTCACTGTTTTCCCCTCCCAGTGCCGCTGGATTCGTGCACGCCCCGGTCAGGGTCGGTTCCAACGTTTGACCGAACAACGTGTTCTGGGGTGGGGGCGCCGTGGATCGGAAGGATGCGTACGTGATCACGCAGCCGGTTTGGCCTGCGGAACGGCAGAGCGGAATGTTCTGAAACGATCCGCCGGTGTCTTCTCCTGCTGCAACAGTCACAGTAGAGCCCAGGAGAAATGCTGAAATCATCTGGTCCTGGACTGGATGTCCTTCGATCTCATCACGGATCAACCGCGTGAGGATATAAGAACCCTGGGAGTGACCGATAAGCACAAAGCCTCTGCCACCGTTGTCGTATTCTAGGTAGTGCTGAAAGGCATCTCGCACGTCGCTATAGGCCAAACCCTGTTCAAGATCTCTCGGTCCGCCACCAGCGAACGTCGCCATTAAGCCGGCAAGGGTGACCTGCCGATAGCTTGGTGCGTAGGGTCGGCATACTGACGCAAAGCGCGCAAACTGCTGCTCGATCACTCTGAGTTCAGCCGCATCGGGTGTCATGTCACTGTTTGTGCTCTGATCAGTGGAAACAGTCGGGTAGACATAGAAGCAGTCGATCGGAGCAGAGGGATCACTGCTCCAGCCCTCAAGAGAGAGAGAGCCGTCAGCAGCGATGACCGTGGTACTGAGATCCACCGCACAGGCGTCCTGTTGCCCTGGGCGACACAGCCATGCGGAGTCGTCCGCATAGTCGTTGGGTTCCGGATCCTGGGCGTTCACGCTGCTGGGCATGAATACGGATGCGGTGACTATCAAGAAGGTGCTGAGAGACTTTCTGGCTTTCATTATCGGTCCGCGATGGAGGGACATGCATCCATAGTACCAGATGTGGGCTCGCAGACATCGTTGGTCAAGCGCCATTACTGGATGAGTTGCCTCTTAAGTTGCGGTCCGGAGCAGAGCAGGGGCAGAATGATGGTACCAGCCTTCACACCGGAGAGGAGGACACCATGAAGGGCGCAGCTGCTACCATCCTCATCGCGTTCGTTGCGTTGTCGAGCATCGGCCCAGAGCAGGCCGTAGCCCAATCATCCTCGCCGGCGGTCGCACGTCTCTCCCTCGCCGGGCCAGCCAAGCGATACTGTTCCGGAATCTGGGTTTCTGAACGCAACCGGCAGGAAGCGCTCTATAACAGTGTCCTGTTGGGGGATGAATTAGTGGAGGATTACGAGCGCGGTGACCTGGACTTCGATATCGATGATGGCAGACGGATTGTCACCGCAACTCGCGATGGGGTCTCCGCGAGTGCGCGCCACTTCGGTGACCAGGGTTGTGTGATTCTACGCCCCGAGACAGACAAACCGATCTTCACACCCAGAGAGGTCGTGAGCAGCTTACCTAGCGCGGAATCGATGCCGTGGCCGATGGGAGACGAGCTGCCCGACAGTCCGCTGCCTGCGGATGTTAATGAGGCGCTCCTAGACCAGGCGGCGAACACGTTTTTCTCGAATGATTTGGACAGGAGGGCTGCTTTCATCGTCGTGCATCGTGGCCGAATCATTAAAGAGGCGTACGGCTCAGGGGCACACGCGGATATGCAGCTCGAGAGCTGGTCGATGGGAAAGAGCATGACCGCCACATTCATAGGAAGATTGATCCAGATGGGTCACCTGGAACTGTGGCAGCCAGCCCCGTTACCGGAGTGGCAGTATGCACCAGACGATCCGAGAGCAGAGATCCGGATCGTCGACCTCCTCCGTATGTCTAGTGGTTTGCGGTTCAGCGGTGGCGGGTCGACGCGTGAGCAGATGGCTGCCTCGTACATACCGGGGGAGCCAGACCACGGTCTTGGTTATTCCGCGCCGATCGACATCTTTCAATTCTCGGTCAGCAGAGACGCCGAGTATCCCCCCAACACTGTGGGCCGATACAGGAACTCCGACCCGTGGACATTGGGATATATCGTGCGTCGCACCGTAGAGAACGAGCTCGGTGAAGAGTACCTCACGTGGCCGCAGCGAGAGGTCTTCGACAAGATTGGCATCCGCCGTTTCGTGGCAGAGACCGACATCTACGGAAACTTCATTCTCACCGGCTATAACTACGGCACAGCACGCCACTGGGCGCGACTCGGCCAACTGTATCTCCAGAGGGGCATGTGGGATGGAGAACGCTTGCTGCCCGAGGAATTTGTGGACTTCGTTCAGACTCC
>DLRL01000062.1:0-11711 GCA_002501085.1 Gemmatimonadales bacterium UBA7889 | reverse complement strand
CGAGGCAGGCGCGTCCCATCACTACCGCCAGACGCCTACAACGCAGCCGGTGCGGGTGACCAATACACGTATGTCATACCGTCACGTGATCTCGTCATCATCGTGATGAGCCATCGTGGCGGCGGGAATATGGCCCCCGACCGAAGGACCCGAGAACACGAGGCGCTAGGCTTGGCCGTGAAGGCTGTCGACCCAGGTTGGAATTGGCGTTAACCCCCAAATCCTAGCCACGACAACCGTTACGGGTATCTAGCGCATCAGTTGCGGTCCTGCGATTACAGCGAGTAGGATGGCGCTGGCCGTTTTGCTCTTCTGAATAAGCTCAACATGACACGCTACCGCCTCCGTGCCGTTCTACTGCTCTTCTTGGTGCTAAACCTGACCGCCTGTCAGACGTGGCAATCCGTCTCGCTGGATGCTATAAGCCCGGCTCAGTTGATCGAAGAAGATCGACCTGCCAGTGTGCGGGTGACTACGCCCGAGGTGACCGAGCTAGAACTAGTCGCGCCACGGGTGGAAGGCGATGAACTCGTTGCTGTAGGTAGCTCAATACCTTTGGCAGACATCCTCAGCTTAGAGGTTCACGGGTTCAGCTTAGGGCGCACTGTGCTACTTGCGCTCGGTGGTGTGCTCACGCTGCCCGTAATTTTAGCGATATCGCTAGTCGCTGGCTGCGGTACTGGAAGTTGTTTGTAGTTGAGGCAGCCTGTTTGGGATAGCAACACGATCTATCCTTGCATTATACAGCGTCAGTATCGATATATATCGGTATTAACGATAGTTAATACGGTATAACAGACTATAGGTATATAGGGGAAGCATGAAGCGAACCAGGCAATGCCCCGATGTGAGAATGAGCATCACATGACACGCTACCGCTACAGAGCTGTCCTACTGCTCTTCCTAGTGCTAAACCTGACCGTGTCCGCGTGACCATGCCGGGAGGGATTCAGATGGAACTAGAGAACCCAGCGGTCGACGGTGATCAACTCGTGGGCTACGCAGAGGGGTACGAGAGAGTTGGTGGCCGCCTCATCCAGACCGGCTCCGTACCTGTACTCTTGGCTGACATTCTCATGTTAGAGGTTAAGAAGTTCAGTATGGGCCGCACTATCGGACTTTTTGGGCTTGTGTTTGTGGCAGCTCCCGTTTTTATAGTTCTTGTCGGCTGCGTGTCTACTGGTTTCACTGGGTCATGTGGCTTAATGGGGGGCTAGCCCCTGACACTCATTGAGAGTGCCCTGATAAGCCCTTGATATACTCCTGAATGGGTACCCAGACTTGATAGGGTGATTCACCCCGCGAACGGTTACAAAAGACAGGGTAGTACCCTGATTCAGTAACCATGCCATGGTTACAAGTGATATACGCTAGGTGAGTTGCGGCAAGGATCTTCATAGATTCTTCCGCCATGATATCCATTTCCAGTCTCGCTAAAGATTTTGGTGATCGAACACTTTTTTCGAACGCCTCGTTCCAGCTCAATCCGGGCGAACGCTATGGCCTGGTTGGGGCGAACGGATCCGGTAAGACAACGCTCCTCAACATAATCGCCGGGAGTATAGATCCGACCGAGGGCCAGGTGTCGATTCCTAAGTCTCTCCGTTTAGGCGTGCTCAAGCAGGATCACTTCCTGTATGAGCAAGAGGAAATCCTGGCCGTTGCGATTATGGGCAATGCTGAGCTTTGGGACGCGATGGTGGAAAAGGAGCATATCCTGGCTCAGCCTGAAACAGAATTTGATGCAGAGCGGTTCTCGATTGTTGAAGAGACCGTGCAGCGATTGGATGGCTATACGGCAGAGGCGAGGGCCGCCTCCGTCTTGGAAGGACTCGGTTTACCGGCAGAGACCCATCGGCAGCCCCTCTCCACCCTATCTGGTGGGTTCAAGCTGCGTGTGCTGCTCGCGCAGGTCCTTGCATCTGCGCCCGACGTATTGCTGCTAGATGAGCCAACCAATCACCTTGATATCCTCTCGATTCGCTGGCTCGAGAAATTCCTGCAGGCCTTCAAGGGCCCGGTCGTAGTGATCTCACACGACCATCGCTTTCTGGACAACGTCTCGACTCAGATCCTCGACGTTGATTACGACACCGTCCAATTGTACAACGGTGACTATACACATTTCGCGTCCGCGAAGGTCACCGAGCGAACACGGCGGGAGAAGGAAATCGATAACCGTGCTCGGGAAATTGCACACCATCAGGATTTCATCAATCGCTTTAGAGCGAAGGCCTCGAAAGCACGACAAGCACAGAGCAAGCTTCGTTTAATCGAGAAAAAAGCGGGTGAACTTCAGGGGCTTCCAGAAAGTTCGCGCCGGTATCCGAAATTTCGGTTTACGCCTCGTCGGCCGAGCGGGCGCGATGTTCTCAAGATATCGGGTATCCGAAAGGCGTTCGGTGACAATGAGGTGCTTCACGGGGTCGACTTACTCGTTCATCGGGGAGATCGCGTGGCGATCATGGGCCCCAACGGGATCGGAAAGTCGACGCTGCTGAAGATCGTGATGGGCGAGCTCGAAGCAGATCAGGGCAAAGTCGAGTGGGGCTATGAAACCCACCTCGGCTACTTCGCCCAGGATCACGAGGAAGAATTCCAGGGTGGCAAAGAAACAACGGAGCAGTGGCTCTGGAATTTCTGTGCAGGTAGGGACCGCGGCTTCGTGCGAGCACAAATGGGCATGATGCTGTTCACTAAGGACGACGGTGAAAAGAAAGTGAGTGCCCTGTCCGGTGGCGAAGCGGCCAGGCTCGTCTTCAGTCGGATTGCTCTCGAGGAGCCGAATGTGCTGATCCTGGACGAACCGACGAATCACCTGGATCTGGAGTCGATTGAGGCGCTCGTTGCGGAGTTGGAGGTCTTCGAGGGCACATTAATATTGGTTTCCCATGACCGCTGGTTTGTCAGTCGCTTAGCGACCCGTGTAGTCGAAATCAAACCCGACGAGGTCACGGACTATCCGGGTACCTATGAGGAGTATGTTCATCACTCCGGGGATGACCATCTGGACGCCGATCGTGTCGTCCTCAAGGCGCGTAGGGAAAAGAAGAAAAAGACCAAGAAGGCGGATGTCTCCGTAGTTGATCCGGCGAAGGAAATACGAAGGATTCAGAGTGATCGAGACGAACTGACTAATCGTGTCGCGAGCGCGGAACAACGAGTGGATGATATTGACGAAACGCTGGCAGCGCCTGGGTTCTACGAGCGTGCAGCTTCAGACGAGATAGCCGTGCTTGGTAATGAACGGAGTGAACTTAAGGAGCAGATTGAACGGGGATTAGACGAGTGGGCCACACTTGAGTCGGAGCTAGAGCGTCTCCGGGACGGCACTAACCAAACCGGTTAGAGGTTGACTTAGGTGATTACTGGAACCGGCCGTGCCGTAAAAAATGTATGACCTCTTCTGCCACGTCGCTTCGGTTCATGATGAACGTGTGAGTAGCTGGGAGTACGATGAAATCCGCAGCACCCTCTACGGCCGCTCGATCGACACTGACCTTTCCGTCGTCGGGCCCCGGAATAAGCCAGGACCCGATTGGGTCTAGGCTCCGAGTGCCTGTGATCACACCCAGACTGAAGCGCACCGGCTCTAATTGATTCGCGATACCAGCTGAATCAGTGCCGAGTAGCAGGGCGGCAGGACCTAGGATAGACCGCAGTAGATCAGAATCCGAGAAAGCATCGATGATCTCGCTTCCTTGGCTCGGAGGGCTCAGCATTACGACGCGCCCCTGATGCGCTTCAGGGCGCTGAGAGAGATAACTGCGCACCAACACTCCACCCATTGAGTGAGTCACAAAATGCACGGTTTCTGCTTCATTGCTGCAGCACTGTCCCACTTCGCTCTCTAGCCGTTTGACCAGAGCTTCTATCGGCTCAGATCGGGATGGGTACCCAAAATTAACTACGCGAAAACCGGCGTTCTCGAGTCGTGATACCAGTATGGCCATTGATGCAGAAGTGCGGCCCAAGCCGTGCACGACGATGACGGTCTCCGCATCGCTCGGTGGTGTTGATGAGCAGCCAGATGAGGCCCACATAAGCAGGCAGGTCACTAGTATGAGGATGCTTCTTCCCATCATCGGTGCTATGGCATTAGTTGATAAACAAAGGCTGATTTTGGTTACCCCGATCCGTACCTGAGGCTCCTGGCTCAGCTTTCAGCAGTGTTCTTCGGAACCCTGCCTGCTTCTGTATATACTTAGGCATCAACTCACCAGACGAGGACGAACATGGACATGAAACTCAAGGAATTCTTTGGATCACTCCTTCTCACAAACATTCTTCTATTCCTACTTCTTATCTCTTCATGAACTCAGTTTCGGGTCAGCACAGACAGGCGACAGAATCATCGGAGTACTCCCGAACTGACGGAGACGGACCTGTGAAAAAGACATGGAAGCCCTTTCGATTTTTGATCCTGGTATTCGCTGCTTTCGTGCCGAATCTGGCAGCACAAGAGCTTCCGACAGTCACGATTTCGACCGAGTTCGGAGAAATAGAAATCGAAATAGACACCGTCAGGGCACCAATCACTGCGTCTAACTTTCTCCGATATGTCGATGGAGGGTTTTATAACGGTGGACGCTTTCACCGGACCGTGCACCCCGACAATCAACCGAACGACAGCATCCGGATCGAAGTGATCCAGGCAAGCATCAATTCCCAGAGATCTGGTGAGGGTTTTTCTCCAATTCCATTAGAGCGGACGAATGTTACCGGAATCCGTCATCAAGATGGGACCATTTCGATGGCACGTGGTCGACCGGATAGTGCCACTTCGAGCTTTTTCATCTGCTTGGGAGAGCAATCTTCTCTGGACTACGGTGGTTTTCGGAATTCGGACGGGCAGGGGTTCGCGGCGTTCGGTCGGGTCGTCAGAGGTATGGACGTGGTCCGCCAAATCCAACAACAGCCAGCGGAAGCTCAGACATTGACGCCGCCGGTTGGAATCTTGAGCGCCAATCGGGTTGAGGAATTTTAGCACTCCGTTGTCGCTCTACGAGTGCCGGATCATCCTATCGGTGGCTCACGGCGAGGCTCACACACTTCGTCCACACCATCTGGGTTAATCGTGAGCCCAACCCAGAGCAATAGCGTCGTGTCACCGGGCTCGCTCCAGCGAAACGAGACGTCAACTTGAGACTGCACTCCGAACTGATGAGTGAATGAAACACCGACTCCGGGTTCAGCTGAGAGGAGTAGTTTGGTGCTGCTTACTGTCTCGGTGGCTTCAATCTCCCAGCTTCCAGACAACTCGTCCCATATGGTCACGCATCCGTTGAGCTTCAGGTTCAGAGTCGGCAGTCGCGGGCTGCTGTAGGAGCCCTCTCCGCCTTCGATGGCTATTGCCACCCATCCACCTCCATCACGTATACTGCTTGTCACATCAGTCAGACTCTGAGCTTCAGCCGAGTCTGTAGCGATAAGGAGTATGGCTGTCAGCGAGATGAAAAGATGTCGCATGTGTTTGCTACCGTCTTATGTATGAGTGAGGTCTATCTAGGTGTTGGCCCCCAATAATGCCAGCCCTAAAGAGGATCGCGCTTTTGGTGCTCATCTACATAGGGATTATCGCAACATTTGAGTCCTTGCTCGGCTATTTCCAGCCTGCGGGACGAAGTACGTTAGTTATCACTACAGCGGATGAGGATGGTACCAAGCACGACCGAGTTCTGGCCCACCTTGAAAGTGATGGCCAACTGTACGTAGCTGTGAACCACTGGCCCCGAGCATGGTATGGACAGGCGTTACAGAATCCGAATGTGCAAGTTGCCGTAGATGGTATGACAGGCACTTACCTGGCAGTACCTGCATCGGATGAAGAGCATGATCGCGTGAATCGCGAACACAGCCTTGGTATCGTATTTCGAATTCTAACCGGGTTTCCTCCGAGATATTTTCTGAGGCTAGACCCCGATTAAGTTGCGATCCGGCGGGGTGTATAGTCAGGATCAGGATATGAAGAGAAGCCTGCTGCTCTTGGTGGTACTAAGCGCCTGCTCTCCCACAGTGTATGGGACGGCTTTTGTCTCACTTCCACCGAAAGAACCGGACTCTGTTATTTCGGTCTATGAGGCTACCAGCCCGGCGTGTCTATTCGAGGAAATTGGTATGCTGACCTCTCCTTTCAACAAATGGGTCTCTATAGACGGGGGTTTAACCTTTAGGCGGAACCGGACTATGGAAAAGGTACTTGATGCGTTTCGTGTTGAAGCACGCAAGATAGGGGGTGACGCGCTGATCACACCGGTGAGCCGCCGCAGGTTAGAGGGTATAGATCAATCAAGCAGTGCAGACTCCAACGATTTCCTTTCTGCGATCGTGATCCGGTTTATGGACCCTGACTGTCAGCGCGAGTGAGTTGCAGATCTGTGTGGTGCGGAAGCAGAATTAGCTAAGCACTACTAGATTTGTTCCAGCATCACCTGATGAACCTGCACGGGAGTTGAAGAATAATGAGCAGAAGTAAGCCGATCATAGGGATGTGGTTCACCCTTATCGCCCTCAGTTTTGCTGTCTCGATGACGCCGTTTGGTACGACTCCGAGCGCGCCGCTGTTCGGGATGTGGCCTACCGTTGTGGTAGGGTGGCTGATACTCGCACTGTTTTTCGACTGGGTTGTTCAAAGCACTGGATTAGGCGCAGTACAGGCAGCGGTGATACTCGCGCTCGCTCAAATAATTGGTACAGGCATGCCGGGTATCATGATGGAAGGAATGGCCTTCGGCGATGCCTTAATCTCGGCCGGATTCGGGATGTTGTTCTGGGTGGTTTCTGCAGGTGTGTACGGTTGGCTATCTGACTAAGGCTAGAATATTAGGATGCTAAATGTGGATGGAGAGTGATTCATGAAGAACCTGATTGGAAGTGTCTTGCTAAGCACAGCAGTGTTTGCGTGCGCTGTAACAGGACTGCAAGCACAGGACACCCTGATAATCGAGCAAGTAAAGGATGGTCTTTACACTATTAGTGGAAGCGGTGGAAACGTCGGCGTACGGGTTACGACAGAAGGGGTGATCCTGATTGATGACAAGTTTCCGAGAAATTTTGAGGAAATCCAGGAACTGGTTGCTCAGGTTAGTAACCAGCCAGTGAAGTATGTCCTGAATACACATCACCACGGGGACCACTCAGGCGGCAATATCGAGTATATCAATATCTCTGAGATTATTGCTCATCAGAATGCTCGGGATAACATGGTGCGAGGTAATCAAGACGCTCCTCCAAGGCTGGTCTTTACCGATCAGACTGCCATCTACCTTGGTGGCATAGAGGTCCGGGCATTCTACATGGGCCGTGGACACACAAATGGTGATGCGGTGATCTACTTCCCTGATCTTCAGACAGTTCATGGAGGAGACCTGCTACATACGATTGCGCCATTTATTGACTACGCTAACGGTGGTAGCAGCAAGGGGTGGGTTAGCACGATGAACAACATCCTCTCACTTGATTTCGATACTGCAATTCCTGGTCACGGGGCTGTCATGAGTCGCAGCGACGTGATCGCTTTTAGAAATCAAATGGAAGCTATTCGCCAGAGAATGGCAGACCTCATCAGATCAGGTATGCCAAGGACTGATGCTTCTGAACGTATCCAAACGGAAGAACTAAGTTGGACCATGGCACCGGATGGTCTCTTCATGCAGAGAAGCATTCCAGGCTTTTATGACGAGATTGCCGCGGAGGTGGGAAGATAGGAGGAGGCCTACCCCTAACTACCCTTCTTGAGAACTCCATATGTCGCCTACAGTGAACCCGTTTGGAAAAGGATCCTCAGGATCAACTACGTACTCTGCAAATCCCGTGATCCAAGCGGTCCCCGTGAGGGTGGGAACGACCGCCGCATAATCACCGACCATAGTTTCTTCCACTAGGCGTCCAGTAAAGATCGTACCAAGGATACCTTCGTGCCGAAAATCCTGACCCAGCGATAACTCACCTTTCGCATACAGGGTAGCCATCTTCGCGCAGGTCCCTGTTCCGCAAGGAGACCGGTCAAGAACGCCTTTCCAGGTGGATGGACGATCCCAATCCAATTCCCCGGTAGATACGATCACCGTATTTCTTCGATCTGCATCTGCAGATATCGGTGGTGCAGACAGCTGGGCGATCGTTACCCCGCGTATCTCTGGATTGTCTGGATGCACACAGTCCAGTTGTTCCTGGGTAGCAGCTTTGATCATCTCTCCAACACGAACAGCGTCGCCGGCCTCATCGGGGGTTAATGTCAGCCCCAACGGCTTCGCGTCAGCAATGACATAGAACATTCCACCATACGCCACATCGACTAAGACGGTGCCAAGCTCCGGGACCTCGACCGGTGTGTCGAGGTGCACGGCGAAGGCAGGAACATTCTGGAATGTCACCCCCCGGACCTTACCCTCGTGTACCTCAGCTCGTACAGCAATCAATCCGGCAGGAGCTTCCAACATCAGTTCTGTGATTGGCTCCTCAACTTCCACCATTCCTGTTTCGATAAGGACCGTTGTGACGGCAATCGTATTCGTTCCTGACATGCCCGGGTATTCAACTTGTTCCATGATCACATAACCGGCGTCAGCTTCAGGTTGTGTCGGTGGCAGGATCAGGTTGCAATTTGCCGCGGGATATCCCCGTGGTTCGCGGAGCATGCGGAGACGAATTTCGTCCTCTTGAGTTTGGAGATAGAGCATTTTTTCAAACATAGTCTTGCCAGGTACGTCGCTGACTCCGCCCACAATCACGCGACCAGGCTCACCACACGCGTGGGTATCGACCGCCTGAATCCTGTCCGTTAAACGCATCTGAACTCCCGATCTCTCAGCGGTTCACAGGTCTTGGTCCGGATCTCCATACATCTTCATATACCCACTTCAAGTGGTCTCGATCTGGAGGGTAAAACCCCTATCCAGCGCTGGTGAGATTAGGGCGAGGACTTGGCAAAGGCTAATTCTGTTTCCGTCAGTGCCTCGTGATTATGCAGGGCAGAGCCCTGACATTCCTTAAAGAACACTCACGTTGCAAGTTGCGAGGCTGAGGTATACAGGGACAGATTTCGTAACGTGTTGTTGACCCGCTGGAGGTGAAAGATGAGAAGATCGTCACTACTGTGTCTCCTTGCTGTCGGATTTACGGCGTGTGCAGCTGCGGGTCCCGAGATTCTTCGGCCGGGAGTGGCTACACGTGATGCTTCATATGCAGTGGCATTCGCAGAGAATCCACAGCCTGAGCGATATGCGGCCTTTCGAGATGCAATTGCCCTGGAACTCAGGTCAAGAGGACTCACTGTCAGCCCTAATCCTTCTCGTGTTTCGATTGTAATCCTGCTGGAGACAGCAGAGCGCGTATCAAACTGTGTGGCAACCTGCGGATTACTCGACAAGGCAAGTCTTACGCTCACTGAGCGTGGGGATCTTACGAATCCGATTGCCCGTAGCACGATCGATAACGGAAGAAGGACCAGGGGATCGGTAACTCCAGGATCTCTAGCTGTGTCAGTGCGCGCGGACGGTACCCCGCGGGTCCAAGAAATGGACGATGCTACAATGGCCATAGCTGTTGCCGATGAGATCATGAGGTTGATCGGTTAGCCCGGGTTCTTAACCCTCGCAGCTGTGCAGGTGCATTTCTGCCATATCCGAGAGTGAACTGAAGGATGGAGACTCTCCTCCTGTTCTTCGAGCAGATGCCAAACTCACAAAAGCTCTTGTGGGTGATGGCATGCCTCACGATGAGTTGGCTTCTCGAGGGCAGCTTTCCACTAGCTCAGCTCAGTTACCGGAAATGGAAGCATGCGGGAGCGAATTTCGTATTCCTGGCAACGACACTCATCATTAATGCAGGCTTCAGCGCTCTCTCGGTAAATGCTACAACTTGGACATCATCTCAGAGTTTTGGGCTATTGCATCTCTTTGACACGCACGTGTTGGTAGAACTTGCGATCGCTCTCGTTTTGCTCGATTTGACCGCCCAGTACTGGGCTCACTATCTGCTCCACAAGGTCAGATGGATGTGGCGTATGCATGTGATTCACCATAGTGATACCAAGGTTGATGCCACTACTGGTACGAGGCTTCATCCAGGCGATTTTGCGGTCCGCGAAGTCTTTGCTTTAAGCGCGCTCGTCCTCTCCGGTGCACCGCTCGCGTTCTATGTAATTTATCGAGTAACAACCATTTTTTTCACTTTTCTTACTCATGCCAATATTTCACTGCCCGCACGGGCAGATGCTATGCTAAGTCTAGTTTTCGTGACACCGGATATGCATAAGTTTCACCATCACTTCGAACGCCCGTGGACTGACATGAATTTCGGTGGGATTCTCTCAGTTTGGGATCGAATGTTTGGGACATTCGTCTATGGAGATCCCAGGCAAGTGAACTATGGTGTCGACGTGGCTGATCCTGCACGAGATGAGGACGTAATGCATCAGTTCGCGTTACCCTTCCGGCATGGCAGTAGCCTGGATCGTGAGCCGTTGTAGCTCCTGTGTGATTCGGGAAATGACTCCTCTCAAATCTCTATCCAGAACGTTATTGACTGAAATCGACCTAACCTATCTACAAGCGCTTTAGCCAGCTCTGATAATTTGCGAGTCCAGAGTCGGATAAAGCAGGATTATACGATGAACAAAAGACTGCTAACCGTTTTCGCCGTGGGCTTCCTAGGCTTAGGCGCCTGTACTCCGGCAGCGGATGAATCAATGTCCGAGGCATCTGATTTTGTTCCTCCTCGCGATACCGACGTCCTCATTGCGGAATTGACGTTCAACGCACAGGACGAGCCAAGCGTTGGGACACCTACGAATCTCACACAACGACGAGACTACGATAATCAACCCCAGTTCGTCCCTGATGGCTCCGGATTTTGGTACACGATCAATGACCCTCAAAATGATCAGGCTGATATTTGGCGCTACGACTTTGCTACTGCTGGCGTCACTCGGGTGACGATGAGCAGTCCGGAGAGTGAATACTCAGCCACTCCACTTCCTGATGGATCTGGTATTTCCGTTATCCGCGTAGAGGCAGATTCTACCCAACGGCTCTGGCGTTTCGATCTTGATGGCGCGAACGGGGCTGTTATCCTGCCAAATGTAGCACCCGTGGGTTACCACGCTTGGGTGGATGAGAGCACGCTCGTACTATTTGTGCTTGGCGATCCGGCAACACTGCAGCGTGCTGACACGCAGACTGGGCTAACTGAGGTTATCGCTCGGAACATCGGTCGCTCCATCCAACGAATCCCGGGCTCCGATGATGTCAGCTATGCTCAAGTTCACGAGGATGGCACCGCAACGATCATGCGATTACCCTCGGAGCGCACATCGCCCGAGCCGATTGCTGAGGCAGTCTCCGGAGGAGATTTTCACGCCTGGGCACCGAATGGTTCACTGCTAATGGCGTCTGGTTCTGTAGTGTACGCCTGGTCCCTTAGCCTGGATGAGTGGATGCCCATAGCGGATTTCTCAGACCTTAATATTTCGATCTCTCGTCTTGCGATTAGCCCGGACGGTACTCAGATCGCTATGGTCGCGGAAATCGCAACGATTCCGGGGTTCCCATCAAATTGAGTATGGATGTGAGGATGTCCTATCTGCTTATACCGCTGTGCGTGGCAGCCATCAACTTTTCGTATCTGCCCACCACCGCACAGCTTGTGGGGCAGGAGAATGAGTTGCTTAATGATTGGGGCTCTCTCACTCGCTACCGTGACAACAATGC
>DLRL01000031.1:46481-51916 GCA_002501085.1 Gemmatimonadales bacterium UBA7889 | reverse complement strand
TTCTCAGTATTCAATGCGGACATGCTTGATCGAGCGGAACTCCAATCAGGTGGATTTTCTGCAGAACACGGAGGTCGAGTCTCGTCTGTACTCCAGATAGAGAGTGACCCTGGGGATGGAGAGTTTGGTGTAGATGCAGGGATTTCTCTGCTTGCAAGTCGGGTTGCCGTAGGCGGTGGGGCATCTTCAAAAGCTCTCAATTCTCTTGGGCTAGCTGACCTGAAGTGGCGAGCGTCGGTCCGACGTTCATACTTCGATGTGCTACTCAAGCCAGTGTTCGAGTTCCCCTACCATCTCACAGATTTTCAGGCTGTAGTTGAGGGGTGGACGCACTCGGGTGATCGCCTTGTGTTGACTGCGTATACAGGTGATGACGTGGTTGATCTGACTCGTCTCGAACTCGAAAATTTCCCACTACGGATCAATTGGGACTGGGGTAACGATGTGGTCGGCCTGCGGTGGACTCGTGCCAGACGTGGAGGAGGTTCACTCGACGTGCGGGCAAATCTTAGCCGCTACGGGAGTAAGCTAGGCTACCCGGATTTCGCGGATACAAATTTCAGAAGCGTGATCAACCAGCGCCAGTTCAGGGTTGACCTGGATACCCGTCCTTCGCCGGCCCTCCAAGCTAAGGTCGGGGGGTCAGTAGAGTGGATGGGATACGATAATCTTCTCGAAACCGGGGGTAGCCAATTCGGTGGCGGAATTGGCTCAGGTTTGCTGACTGGATCCTACGCACAGGCTTCATGGTCACAGCCACGTGAGTGGGTAATCGAAGCAGGGACTCGCTTGGATCTATGGCGCCCGAATCAGGGTGATCCGATGATGGAAATCGCACCCCGAGTTGCCCTGAAGCGTTTCTTCAATGATGGGAACACTGCTCTTAAGTTAGCTGCGGGCAGGTACACACAATTCTTGCATTCCCTGCGAGATGAGGATTTGCCCATTGGATTGGATGTTTGGGTTGTCGCCGGAGACCGTGCTCCCCCAGTAGTGTCAGACCAGCTACAACTCGGGATCGAAGGTTATGTCGGTCAGGACTGGTTTTGGGCACTGGAGGGCTACACCCGTACCTTCGATGGGGTTGTCGCAGTGAATGGTGCGGACGATCCGAACGACGAGTTTGATGACATTCTGGGTGGTGAGGGGCTCTCGTACGGTGCTGATCTGCTCATCCGCAAGGAAGCTGGTACAGTCACTGGTTGGGTCACGCTGTCCTTTCTCAAGGCTGATCGCACTTTCCCCGACACCTATTCGCCATTCATCCCTCAACCGGACGTTACTTACCCACCAATCTTTGACCGCAGGATCGATTTTGACCTGGTGCTCAGATATCCGTTGCCGGGTGGGTGGGATGGTGGACTCCGCTGGAATTTCGGTACTGGAACTCCGTACACGAGACCGATTGGAGCACACCGGTATTACTTGCCTGATTTCCTTAGAGAGCAGGGACTTCTCGACAGGGATGGCAATGCAGTCGTGCTCGGCGAGCGCAATGGATCTCGCTATGCACCCTACCACCGGTTGGACTTGAGTTTCCGCAAGACCTTCGAGAAGACCTGGGGTAGCCTAGTCCCGTACCTAAACCTCGTGAACGTGTACAATAGAAAGAACGTTCTCTTCTATTTCTTCGATTATAGGGCAAGGCCTCCCACACGGTCTGGAATCTCGATGTTTCCAATCCTTCCTACGTTTGGTTTTGAGGTGCGGTTCTAGTGAGACGTCAACGCAGTGTACTGAGCTTGCTGCTGGTCTTGGCTTCAGCTGGTTGTGGCATCCAAGAAACACTGATTGTTGAGTTGGAGGATCTGGTTGTAGCAGAGGTTCACGTTCAAATAGGCGGAGCATTTCTCGGTGGAAATCGAGTTATGGCGTTCTTACATCGTACTCTTGGCTATTCAGTTCCTGGTGCCCGTGTTGTCATTACACGTGGAGGCACAGCTAGCGTTGAACTGCAGGAGGCTGACGAAGATGCTTGCCGCCAGGAGCGGCCTAAAAACCGTACGAGGGGAACGTGTTATTTGGCCTCGCAGCAAGCGGCTGACGAGTTTCAGCCGGGTGAGCAGCTTGAATTAACCATCGAACTTACTCGGGGCCGCACCCTTCGTAGTGCGACAACGATCCCAGGAGAATTTACACTGACAGGCCTTGAGGATGGTTCTCGGTGCCTGCTGCCACCCGACACAGCCCTCACCGTTCAATGGTCTAGATCAAATGGCACCTGGGCTTATGTAAGCGAAACCCTAATTGTCGGTCTAGAAAGCAGCCTTTCAGGAACGGTGGCTTCCACTAATGAAGCAGACTCGCTCTGGCTCCTGGGGTTATCTCTGTCAGCCAGTGATACGACAATCGTGTTCCCTAGGGAGTTTGGGATCTTTCAACGGTTCGATCTGGATGCAGAAATAGCAGCTCAATTACAGAAGGGCCTCACACCAGGGTCCCAGGCGTCCGTGACTGTTACCGCAGCTAATCGCAACTATGCAAACTGGGCTCGCGGTGGAAATTTCAATCCGTCGGGTAGGGTCTCGATCCCGAGTGTGACCGGAGATGGTACGGGTGTTTTTGGTGCGACCGTAACTCGGACATTTGAAATGGTCGTGGATCCAGATTCGTCTGGAGCTGCCTACGAACTTCCAGCCTGTCCAACTTCTTGAGCGCAAGCTCAGCTGGTCGATAGAGTGCGTTTGGCCAAGAGTTCCTGAACTTGGAACGCTAGCTGCTTCAGAGTTGCGGAATCTTGGTGACCTCCGGATATCGTTATGTCAGCATATTCCCGACTCGGCTCAACAAATTTTTTATGCATAGGCAACACGGTACTCTTGAATTGTTGAATCACGGACGCTGGGCTTCGTTCCCTTTCACCTGAGTCCCGTTCTAATCGCCTCTCCAGGCGCTTTTTGACATCCGTATCAACGAAGACGCAAATATCCATGAGCTCGCGCAGCTGTTCATGGGCGAGAGCGAGGATTCCATCCAAGATCAGGACCTGAGAAGGTTTTAATTGTATCGTGGCTGAAGATCGAGTGTGTGTGGCGAAATCGTAGGAAGGTGCATCTACCGAGTTTCCAGCGATCAAGGTCATAACGTGCTTGACCAGGAGTTCTGTCTCAAGGCTTGATGGGTGATCAAAGTTTACTTCAGTCCTGTCTTTTAACTCCAAATGAGAGAGGTCGCGGTAATACCAGTCGTGGCGGATGACAGTCGTGATACCGAGACCGAGCAGGCGCACAAGTTCTGCTACAATCGTTGACTTACCTGAGCCGCTACCTCCTGCGATGCCAACTATAACTGGGTGTGCACTCAACCTTACTCCTCTTGGAGTTCAACATAGATTCGTCTGGCTAACTCAGTCTTGACCGCGAGGGATGGTCCTTGGCTGTCTCCTACCACAATATCGACCACACCTTCGACCTGCGGCCCCTCATTAACCAGCACGTTGACTCCTGGAAGAAGCCCGTCGGCAGCCATCGTTCTCAGCTCTTTTGCCTCTTCATCTCGAACCGCCTGAATACGCAATCTGGCTCCAGGAGCTGCATCAGCTAACGTCGCAAGATCCATGTGCTCTATATCACCCGTTGTTGTGGGGATAGGGGCGCCATGAGGGTCATGGCTAGGATAGCCCAGAGCGCTTGCCATGCGTTCGACAAGATCATCCGAGGCAGCGTGCTCCAGGCGTTCAGCTTCGGCATGAACATCATCCCAAGGATAGCCCAGCCGCTCGCAAAGGTAAGCCTCAATGACCCTGTGTCGTCGCAGCACCCTGAGGGCTTCACGGTGCCCTGCTTTGGTAAGGCGAACACCCCGATATGGTACGTGCTCTAGAAGACCTATCTCCGCCAGACGCTTAACCATTCCGGTCACGGAAGCAGGTTGGATGTCTAGTGCTTCAGCGATTGCGCTTGTTGATGCCGGTTCCTCCCCTCGAGAGAGGTCGTAAATCGCCTTAAGGTAGTCTTCGATCGATCTCGACAGTGGGCTTGGTATCATGAATCGAAGCTATCTCCAGCCAAAATCAGCGTCGAGGTTACCGACTACGAAAGTACTCTTGCTAAGAAATGTGATCTTAGTCTCCAAGCACCCATGCAAAAATCAGCGGGGCAACAATTGAAGCATCAGAGTTGATCTCGAACCTCGGTGTATCCGAGTCGATCTTGCCCCATGTAATCTTTTCATTTGCAGGTGCGCCAGAGTAACCTCCAAAGGATGGTTGGGCGTCAGTGATCTGACATAAGTAGCTCCAGCATGGGACCTCATGCTTAAGGTCTTGGACGAGGCACGGCACTGCACAGATTGCGAAGTCGCCTGCTATTCCACCACCGATCTGGAAAAAACCGATAGATGCACTCGCGCTGGAACTGTGTTCACTCTCATACCACTCCATAAGCGCCTGGAATTGCTCCGTTCCAGTTTTGACGGAGAGATGATTGGGAAGGCGCCCGATCATCACATTGGCAGTGAACATATTGCCTATTGTGGAGTCTTCCCATCCGGGTACGTAGACTGGAATATCTGCCTCCTTCGCTGCTAGCAGCCACGAGTGGCTAGGGTCGACCTGATAGTGTTCAGCTAGCGTTGGGTCATCAAGGATTTCAAAGAAAAAGTCGACAGGCATTCTGCGATCTCCTACCGCGGCTGCTCGTTGCCAGCATTCGAGTAAACGCTCTTCAATTTGCCGCATAGCGTTCTCGGGGATGCACGTGTCTGTAACACGGTTCATCCCGCGGTCGCGTAGTTCCCGTTCATCATCAGGAGAGAGATCTCGCCATGAGGGGATAACCTCATAATCATGGTTCGATATAAGGTTGAAAACGTCCTCTTCAAGGTTAGCGCCGGTGCATGAGATAGCATGGACTTTACCCTCACGAATCATACGTGCCAGGATGATCCCGATTTCCCCAGTTGACATCGCGCCGGCCATAGCGAGGAGCATTTTCCCCCCCTTCTCCAAGTGCGTCTCATAGGCTCGAGCAGCTTCAACGACTTCCCTGGCATTGAAGTGTCTAAAGTGCCTTTCGATGAAGTTACGAATTGCACTCAAGGGGCTTCTCCTTCATCGGTCATAAAGGTTGGAGGGTTACCTGCCACTTATTCTTATGGATGCACACGTTGAGGTGGGTTCTGCTCTGTCAGGAGATCTCTCGAGTTTGTTTCCGGAGAACACGGCCTGCTCTGATCCCAGTGAAAGCTCCCTCCCGGATTGCTGCTCTGCCGTTTACAAAGACATGAATCATCCCCTCGGAATAGTGATGGGGGTCCGCATATTCGGCGAGATCTCGCACTGCGCCTAGATCGAATATTGCGATATCTGCAGTCATCCCTGGTCTGAGCATTCCACGGTTAGTCATGCCGAACACCTGGGCAGGAAGCGAGGTCATGCTCCGAATTGCATGCTCAAGAGTCACAACCCCCTTTTCTTGGACGTACAACCGGATTTT
>DLRL01000031.1:1871-46095 GCA_002501085.1 Gemmatimonadales bacterium UBA7889 | reverse complement strand
TCTGAAGAAGTCATGGTCCACGGCTGCACCATCAGTGTTTCTACGTCCTCATCGTTCATATTGTATGAGACAATGCTCACGCTTCCGGCCTTGATGAGGTCAATAGCCGTGTCGATAGGATGCTGACCCCTCTCTTCAGCGACCTCACTCAGGAGCTGTCCTTCGATTGATTCGTTAGGACGGTATCTGCGGAATTGGATGCGGTCTGCCCCACCTCGTCGGGCAAGCCCCTCAATCATCCCCTCCTTGATACGTTCTAGTATCCGAGGGTTATCCAGACGAGCCATCAGTGAGTCTCGGCCTCCGGCCTGGGACCAACGAGGCAAGAGGGCAGCCTCTAGGCCTGTGGCGGAGGCGGTATAGGGGTACTGGTCCGCGAAGACCTGGACCCCTTCTTTGCGGGCGCGTTCTACACGCTGAACGATCGCTGCTCCATATCCCCAGACGAATGGCCCTAGAGCCTTAACGTGAGTGAGAATTGCTGGGATGCCTGCAACACGGCCTACGTTGATCACTTCGTCTACGGCAGCGATTAGCCCAACACTGTAAGTGGACTCATCGCGGTAGTGACTCGTGTAAGAGCCCCTGTAGGGGGCGACGACTTTGGCAAGCTCTTCGATTTCTTCCGGTGGCGCATAATTGCCCGGAACGTAGAAGGTGCCTGAGGATAGGCCCCAAGCCCCCTCTTCCATGGCATCACGGACGAGGACTCGCATGCGTTCTAATTCCGCAGATGAAGCCACGCGGTCCTGTTGGCCGATTACCCGTGACCTTACGGACCCATGGCCTATCAACTGGGCTACATTGACGCCTAGCCCATCTCTTTCAAGGTCGGCACGTTGCGCATTCAAATCGATGGGCCCGCCGCCGTCAGGATTTGCGAAAATGGTTGTGAGGCCCATTGCGAGGAGTGGCTCTGCATGGCTGAGGCCTGCGGAGGCCAGTCCTGGGCCAGAATGGGAGTGTGTATCAATGAACCCAGGGGTGACGTATAGCCCGGTTGCATCGATCACTTCATCCGCTGATGCGTCACCTAGGTCTCCGATCTCTATGATCTTGTCCCCTTGTATAAGCACGTCAGCACGCACCCAAGGATTACCCGAACCATCCATCACACGTCCATTCCTGATCAGCACTGTCTGTTCCTGTGCTGACAATGGTTTGGCGAGTGCGATTACAGTAAGGAGCGTGATAGCTCGAAGAATCATAGGTCCTCTCCAGGAAGGGATCCGGGCAAGCTAAGCCTTAGGCTGCAGCGATGAGAGAGTAAGGCACTCGACAACGTGAGAGTATTCTCTGCTTCGAGCAGGAGAATGTCTTCGAGTGGAGGACGAGTGCGTTAGCCGACTAACAGAAAGATAGACGGTTGAGTCCCTAGGCTTGAATGCCCAGGGGAGGATGCCGTCGATTACTTAAGCCCCAGGCTTCAGTCTTCTTCTAGATAACCGTGTTCTATAAGAAGCTCTTTAAGCCGCGGTTCCCGGCTAGCGAGGGTCGTCCGAGCAATCACACGTGCGAAATCCACACGGTGAGACTCAGATACCTTATCTAACACAGCGATTGGTGCTCCATAGCGAAGCAGAATACGCTTAGCATCAATGGCGACGGAATCGTTCACATTTCCCCCTGATATACGACAGGGATGAGGTGGTTAAAGCAGTAAACGATAATAACATCGGGTAAGCACTGCCAACGCCCTCGCAAAAACAGGTTTGATAATCTTTAAACAGACTGAGTAGTCAGTTCATCTCCTGTACATTGTCGCTCTGGTCATCAGTATGGATTGCATTCGGGATGATTATTGGGCCGTTCAGCTCGAATCGGGGCACTTCAGCACGGAAGCGTTCTCCATCAGGTCTTACGAATGTGTAGTAACCCTCCATATAACCGACCGGAGATCGGAGCACACAGAAGCTTTTGTACATGTGAGATTCTCCAGGGTTAAGCACTGGCTTCATGCCGACAACCCCTTCACCGTCTACTTCAGTATCATCTCCGATTGAATCGTGGATTCTCCAATGTCGGAAGAGTAGCTGTGCAGTTGTATCACCTTGGTTTTCCATCTCTATCTCGTAGGAAAATACGTAAACCCCATCCTCCGGATCTGAATCAGAGAGAGAGAAGCGCGGCTGAACCCGCACGCGGATACCACTGGTGGCCTGTTCGTAGTGCATCCTAAATCCTAGCACCAATCCATGTGTCTGCGCATCCCAGAGTGATCCTAGGAAATGGGATTAGCGAGGCCTGCTTCAGCCACAACAAGCAACAAAGCGCGTTGTATCGCAAGATGGCCATCTTGGTTGATCCACCACTCCCCAGGCGAGTGCCCCTCACCTCCGACACCTCCTCGGCCAATGGTTACTGCTGGAACCCCTTGTGCGATTGGGACGTTCGAGTCTGTTGATGATCGAGCCAGTTCAGCTGACACACCAAAAATTGCAGTAGTGGCCAATGCTCGCTGGATGAGTGGGAGTGATGATTCGAGGGAGCCAGAAGGCCTGTCTCCCACTTTTCTGTTCTCAAGTGTCAGAGGGGGTCCACTACGACGGAGGCGGTTCTCTTCGTTTAATCCACGGTTCATCGCGTCCAAGAAGACTTGTTCGATACGGTCGAGACTCTCGGGATTTTCCGAGCGCATATCGACCTCCATCCATGTTTCTGCAGGGATCGAGTTTACTGAAGTCCCCCCTCCGATTCGGCCTACGTTATAGCTGGTACGGGCCCCATTCCTCGTAAGAGTATCTGCAATATCTTGAAAGTACCGAACGGCCCGGCTCATTGCGTGTGCTGGATTTACCAGGCCGAAGGCACCCCACGAGTGCCCTCCTGGCCCATTAAAAGCGACGCGGTAACGAACGGAACCCAATCCCATAGTGACTAATCGACTAAGGCCACCACCGTCGACATCAATCCAAACGTCAGGCGCCTCATTCGTAGCACGAAATAAATGCTTCATCCCCCTGAGGTCTCCGAGACCTTCCTCTCCTACCACGCCAACGAAGAGAATATCGTCCTCAGTTTCAACTCCGGCCTCTTCCATCGCCCGAAGAGCTGTCAGCACAACAACTAGCCCCCGAGTATCATCGCCAATCCCAGGTGCGAAGAGGGTGTCGCCAACCTGGCGGACTGTGACATCAGTTCCCTCCGGGAAGACTGTGTCCAGGTGGCCACCGAAACCAATCGTCCTTTCCCTCCCTCGGCCACGGCGCAGCCCAATCACATTTCCTTCTATGTCGGTCCAGACGGAATCTGCACCAAACTGTTTTAGTAACTCAGCAAAACGCCGACCCCTAGCTTCTTCTAAGAATGGAGGTGCCGGAATCTCTGTCAGTTCAATCAGTCTCTCGAGGGACCACTGATCTAGCTCTTCAGCAAGCGCAAACGCTTTCACAATTTGAGGATCTACCGCTAGCTCGCGGGCCTCTGCGGCGTACGCAGGAGCTAACTCCTGAGCAGAGAGCAGGGAAAAATCGGGTACCAGGATGGCCACTAGGGCGAATAGTGCCGAAGAAATAGTTCGCAAGAGAAGTGACTCCGATGAGGTTTTGCACTGAGAGTATAGAAGGAAAGCGATTAACTTAACGGGCTCTGATCTCAGCGTCTCGGTCGCCGGGGACCGCCCGAACAATGCCCATCCGCAATATTGCCATAATCGCACACGTTGATCACGGAAAAACCACTCTAGTCGATCAGATGTTTCGGCAAGCCGGAGTCTTTCGTGACAACCAGCAGGTGCAGGAGCGTGTTTTGGATTCGAATCCCCTAGAGCGAGAGCGGGGGATCACAATTCTTGCCAAGAATACTGCAGTGTATTGGAATGAGGTGAAGATCAACATTGTTGATACCCCAGGACATGCCGACTTCGGGGGTGAAGTAGAACGGATTCTGAGAATGGTCGATGGAGTTGTCCTGCTCGTGGATGCAGCGGAAGGGCCTATGCCACAGACTCGTTTTGTTACGAGAAAGGCTCTTGAGCTTGAACTCCTCTCACTCGTGGTGATCAACAAGATCGACCGCGGGGATGCTCGTCCGGCCGAGGTGCATGATGAAGTACTAGAGCTTTTCATGGATTTGGAAGCGACTGAACGGCAGCTTGATTCACCATTTCTATACGCTGTGGGGCGTGACGGTTGGGCAGGAGATACTCCGGAGCTAAGTGAAGGAGACTTAAGGCCACTGTTTGATGGAATTGTATCGCACTTTCCGGAACCGGAGGTCGATTCCACTGGTCCGTTTCAGATGCTGGTCTCAACCCTTGATCACTCTTCTTATTTGGGCCGGATTGCCATCGGGCGCATAGAGCGGGGGCAGGTATGTGTGGGCCAGCGTGTTGCTCTTCTTGATGTTGGTAGCCCTGGCATGGTCGACGATGTAACTGAGGCTGAAGAGGCTAAGGTTGCTAAGCTCTACACGTTTAGTGGGCTAGAACGTATTGAGGTTGAGCAGGTAAACGCAGGCGATATCGTAGCACTCACCGGGATTGAAGGTGTGGAGATCGGGAAAACGTTGAGTGATCCAGAGCATCAGGAGCGTTTACTCGGGATCGCGGTCGAAGAGCCTACCTTGTCCATGGACTTCACGGTCAATAACTCACCATTTGCAGGACAGTCCGGCAAATTTGTGACAAGCCGACACCTCCGTGAGCGACTATATAGGGAACTAGAACAGAATGTGGCTCTGCGCGTTGAGGATACGGAGCAGCCAGAGACCCTGACGGTAAGCGGGCGTGGCGAGCTTCACTTATCCATACTCATCGAGACGATGCGACGGGAGGGTTATGAGTTTCAGGTTTCGCGACCGAGGGTGATAACTCGGACCGGTGTTGATGGAGAATTACAGGAGCCTTACGAGGAGGCACTAATTGAGGTCCCCTCTGAACTAGTTGGCACCGTTATCGAGAAGCTAGGATCCAGAAAAGGAGAGATGACAGATCTGCGACCGATGGGTGACTCGGGAACCACTAGACTAAGCTTACGTGTTCCCGCCCGTGGACTTGTTGGCTACCGGTCAGAATTCCTCACTGACACTCGCGGAGACGGTGTTCTTCATCATCAGTTCCACTCTTGGGGCACATGGGCCGGAGTGCTCAAGGGCCGAGGGCGAGGCGTGCTTGTTGCCGATCGGGTTGGTAGGGCAGTCGGATTCGCTCTGCAAAATCTCCAAGAACGAGGCACTCTCTTTGTGTCACCTGGTGAAGAGGTTTATGGTGGGATGATTGTTGGAGAAAACGCCAGGCCGGGTGACCTCGATGTAAACGTTGGTAAGGAAAAGAAACTCACGAACATGAGGGCTGCCGGTTCGGATGAGAGCATCAAACTAGAGCCTCCTAGAAGGATTACGCTGGAAATGGCGCTAGAGTTTATTGAGGATGACGAGTTGATTGAGATCACACCCGACGCAGTCCGACTCCGGAAAACGGTTCTCGACCAAAATACGAGAAAGAAGGCGGCAAAGAGGGCTAAGGGTTGAGTCTAGAGGGGACTTCGCTTGCCTGCCCTAACAACGCTACCTACGATCCATTTCACCCAGATAATGATGAGGTCTAGAATGAGACGTGACTGTCCACACCCTGCCATCCGATATGGTTTTTCTCTATTACTGACAGGCCTTTTGGCTGGAACGCTGGTTATTCCAAGCCGTGCACAGGTTGAATGGTCTCCTGTCCCAGACGGTTACCCTCGGACGGCTGCTGAGGAAAACGGTTTCACGCGCCATACCCGACATCTTGAGATGTGGGAATATCTGGAAGCACTCCGCGGCGTTACCACCGATATGCGGCTAGGGAGCTATGGACAGACATGGGAGGGGCGAGAGCTTCCCTACGCTGTGTTCAGTCGTCCTCTCGTGAGCGAACCATGGGAGGCCTGGGCTCTAGGGCGACCTGTAGTAGTCCTGGCTGCGAACGTGCATGGAGGGGAACGGACATTCCGAGAAGGCCTGCTGATCCTGATGAGAGATTTTACAATTCCGGGAACGGATGCGTACGAGTTGCTTGATGAAGTCACAGTTCTTGTAGCACCACAAATCAATCCCGACGGGTTTGAGGCGACCGAGAGAGGTACCCGAGGCAATGCATGGGGTATTGACCTGAATCGCGACTACATCAAGCTCGAGCAACCGGCGATCGCGAACTATGTAGGTAACATTATCAGCAAGTGGCGGCCGCACATGTTTGTCGATGGTCACAACGGCGGGTCACGACCGTACAACCTGAATTATCAGTGTCCGAGCCATTTCGATCCGGCAATTGAGATCACGCTCATGTGCGATCGGGAAATTTTTCCAGCCATCAACGCGAAGCTTGCAACGGAAGGCTACAAGGCTTGGTATTATACGGGCGGAGATGAGAATGAGTGGCGGGTTGGCGGGTCACAGGCGAGGATCGGTCGAAACTATGGCGGCTTTGTCAATTCGGTCGGAATTCTTTTTGAGGCCCCTTCTCAGGAGCTTGAAACAGGAGCAAGGGCCGGATACCTGGGTTATCTGACCGTAGTCGAGTTCGCTGCAGAACACACTGATCGGCTTATGAGCGTGGTCGATGATGCACGCGATGAGACGATTGAGATGGGAGCTGAGCCGCGAGGTGATATCGCTGTCGTGATGGAGTATGCTGCAGAGGACTATCCTGTCAGTTACGAAATTGTGCGAGGAGGTGGCAGGGGAGGTAGCTCGAATGATCCGGTTGAGATTATTCAGGTTACAGGGGCCGACCTTATGAAGAAACCGGTCGCCCTGCGGTTACGCGCTCGCCCTTGGGCGTACCTCCTACCTCGTGATGCTGTTGATGCAGTTGCGATGCTCAGGCGCCATGGGATCACTGTCGAAACGCTGGTATCAGCTGTAGAACTCCAGGTTGATGCTTACACGGTCACGGACGTTACGCATGAGCGCGCATACAACCATGCAGCAGCCACGAAAGTTGAAGTAGGTGAGGTACTCACGCTTACTGAACTATTTCCAGCGGGCACCTTCATTGTACCTACAGCTCAATATCTTGGCCGATTGGTTGCACACATGCTTGAGCCGGAGACCGAGGACAGTGTCGTCTATTGGAACACGATGGATGCCTGGATTCCTCGTTCAGCAGATGCCGTAGGTGGAGGTCGGGGTTTTGGCGGCCGTGGTGCCGGAACTGGCTCGGCACGTCCACCTTTGGTACCGATCTATAAATTGATGACTCCGACAGCGCTTACCACAAAGGTGATGGGCAACTGAGACGCTCGGGTCGGTATCGTCTTCGGCCTGGTCTGAGATTGATAGAGCTGCTTGAATCAAAGCAGGAGGCAGTGTGCCGTTGATTCACAAGGATGGAGTCCGGGATAACAATCACCCTTTGAATCTCAGCGAGCGGGAGGACGGTGTGGAGGCGAATGTGAGTCGCCCCCCCTCTATGAAGTCTATATGCGTATGGCTGAAGAGCTCGCTAAACGTTCAACTTGTGCGAGGCTTCAAGTCGGGACAGTGATTACAGATGCCGGCCTGGAAAATGTTGTTGCGATAGGGTACAACGGTAATGCTCGGGGCTTTCCGAACAAATGTGACTCAACTGAGAAGGACAGGTGTGGCTGCATCCATTCTGAGATGAACGCTCTTGTGAAGGCACCTGGGCAAATGCGTGACAAGGTCGCATTTATAACCGCGAGCCCATGTGTGGTGTGCGCAAAATTAATGATACAGGCAAACATATCCCATGTTTTCTATCGAGAGCAGTATCGTGATCCAGCGGGCCTGGCAGTACTCGAGCAAGGCGGTTTGGTGGCTTTGCCCTATTCGAAATGGAAGGATGCCTGGAGGGATTAACCAGGCCGTCTTAGGGACTGCCTTGATGGGAGGCTTCGGGCCCCATGGAAAACATTCGCTGAACCATTAGTTTTTTCCGAAGCCTCAAGGCGCCTCTCCCAACTTCTTAGTGAATCGGGATGTTCCCCGAACTAATAAATTGAATCACCCTGACCCTAAGGGTTTGACCCGCCCCTACGGACGCTTCTTCCTACCCGGTCCTGTTGAAGTCCGCCCTGAAGTGCTTGCTGCTCAACTTCAACCGATGACAGGCCACCGAGGGCCGGATGTGCAGGCTTTCATCGGTGAGTTACAGGCCGGACTCAAGGACGCATTTCGGACCGAACGTCCGGTATTCATTGTCCCATGCTCGGGTACTGGCCTTATGGAGGCTGCAATCCGTAATGGTGCTTCGAATCGGGTGCTCTCACTTGTAAATGGTGCATTTAGTAAACGCTTCTCAAGTATCGCATGTCACTGTGGCCTCGAAGTCGATGAGGTTGTTATTCCTTGGGGAGAAGCGCAGGACCCTGACCGAGTCGCCGCGGCCCTATCGGTCAGAAAATACGATGCTGTCACAGTGGCTCACTCGGAGACTTCTACTGGAGTATTAAACGATTTAGAGGCGCTCTCCGAGGTAGTGCACCAGCATGCAGGAACCCTTCTGTTGGTTGACTCCGTGAGCGGTGCAGCCGGTGCCGAACTCCAAACCGATTCTTGGGGACTTGATTTTGTTCTGACTGGTGGACAGAAGGCTTTCTCTCTGCCGCCTGGTGTTTCGTTTGGTGTGGCATCTAGCTCGATGATTGAGCGAGCCAAAGAAGTGGTTGGCCGGGGCTACTACTTTGACTTAGTTAGATACTCTGAGAATATAGAGAAGTTACAAACACCTACTACGCCTGCCCTCTCAACCCTCTTTGCGCTTCAGGTACAACTCCGCTTGATGGCTGAAGAAACAATGGAAGGTCGCTGGGCACGTCATCAAAAGATGGCTGAACGCACTTGGGCGTGGGTCGAGGAGATGAGTTCTTCGGGTGTTCAGCTTAAGGTAGTCGCCGCGGAGGGCCATCGTTCTCCGACAGTCACAGCTGTTCAGGTACCGGATGGGGTGAGTGCTCCATCGATCATCGATGCTGTCAAAGAGCAGGGATGGGTCATCGGAGGGGGATATGGGAAGCTTAAGCCTACAACATTCCGCATCGGACACATGGGCGAGCACACCCTAGACGAATTAGAGGAATTGCTCTCTGTCCTCACGGGAGTCCTCAGCTGATGGCGTTGAGATTTTCCATTCTCGTTACTGACAACATCTCCGGGAGCGGCCTGCAGCCGTTACGAGAAAATAGTCAGTTCGAACTTGTCGAGATCAATGATTCATCTTCCACTGACTTTCGTAGTGCGTTGACTAGTGCTGATGGCCTGATAGTTAGGAGTGCTACGAAGGTTGGCCCCGACATGTTAGATGAGGCCCAGAGCCTGAAAGTTATTGGGCGCGCTGGGGTTGGTGTTGACAATATTGATCTAGATGCGGCTACCGAGCGTGGCATTGCGGTACTCAATGCGCCTGCGGGCAATACCGTATCCGCTGCGGAGCTCACACTTGCACTGATGCTCTCGGTGGTTCGCAGAGTTCCGGGTGCTGATGCTTCAGTCCGCCGAGGGGAGTGGGATCGGGGTCGCTTCAAGGGAGCAGAACTTCGAGGTCGCACGCTTGGCCTAGTTGGTGCTGGCCGTGTTGGTCAGGAAGTCGCACAGCGTTGTCGTGCCTTTGGTATGCACGTTGTGGTTAGTGACCCATATCTCACTGATGAAAGAGCTAAGGAACTGGGTCTGGACCGTGCTGATATGGGAACAGTCATTGAGAGTGCAGACATCCTATCTTTACATGTTCCACTGACAGATGACACTCGAGGGATGATTGACCAGAAAATCATATCCCGTATGAAAAAGAGCGCCTTCATTGTGAATGTCTCAAGAGGTCAAGTCATCGATGAGGCGGCTCTTGCAGTGGCACTGAATGAAGAGAGAATCGCAGGGGCCGCGCTTGACGTTTATGAAAATGAACCACTCGAAGATGATAGCCCGTTACGTAAGGCTCCTGGTGTAGTACTGACGCCCCACCTTGGAGCCTCGACACTGGAGGCCCAGGAATTGGTCGCTACCGAGATCAGCGAGGCCGTCAGGGCTGCACTCCTAGAGGGGGATCTTTCTCATGCTCTCAATGCCCCGGCGTTCGGAGGTGCCACACTGCAGGAATGCGGACCTGTTTTTGCTCTTGGTCAACGCTTAGGAATTCTCGCATGTGCGCTTGCTAGAGGTGGAATCAGGGGTATAGAGGTGCGTTACTCAGGTGGGCTTGAAGAAGTTCTTCCATCTCTGACCGCGTATGTTCTCATGGGATTGCTCAAGAACATTATGGGGTCACGGAAGGTGAATTTTGTCAGTGCTGGATATCTTGCCAGGCAGCGCGGAATTGGCATCTCACAAGCCTATCTCTCCAGACGAACTGACTATTCTGAGTTTGTTGAGATCATCGTTAAGGCTGAAGGCGAGAATCTGAGACTTGCTGGTGCTCTGTTGGGTGACATACATCCCCGAATTGTTCGAATCCGAGATTACCATGTTGATATTGTGCCTGACGGCACACTGATTGTGCTAAGGAACCAAGATGTACCAGGCGTTATCGGCCGGGTCGGAACCCTTTTGGGGGCCCACGAGATCAATATTGCCGAATACCACCAGGCTCGGCTTACTGCGGGAGGGGAAGCCATAGCTACCATCGCAGTAGACGGCACGGTAGATACCAAAGTTCGTGATGCACTTGTGGATCTACCCGAAGTATCTACTGCGGTTGTGGTCAAACTGAGTTAGGCAGTACGAATCAACTTTGCGTCGATCCGGGCTTATCCATCGGTGGGCCTTAGTCACCCCGCTCTGTAAGTGCTCTTTGGAGTAACACGGCAGGGTGCAGGGCTGTCCGCCCTGTCCCATCCTTAATTTGAGCGCGACAACTTGTCCCGCTCGCGACGATTTCTGTTGTCTCATCTGTGACCCGAACTGCCGGTAGCAAGTCCAATTCAGCCATTGCCATCGACACGTCGTAGTGCTCGGCTTGATAGCCGAATGCCCCGGCCATGCCGCAGCATCCTGAAGGGATCTCCTCTACGGTTAAGTCCGGAATCCTCTCCAGCATTCGGACACTGGCATTGACTGTGCCAAATGCTTTTTGGTGACAATGACCGTGCACCTTGAGTCGCCTCTTTTTAAGTGGTTTAAAAGAAAGAGTGTGGCCTTGTGCCCATTCTTGGTCGAGGAACTGCTCTAGGAGTACTGCACGCTCGGCTACCACATCCGCATCGTCCCCTGGTAGTAATGCAGGCGCCTCATCCCGTAAGGTGTAGATGCAAGATGGCTCTAATCCGACGATCCATGTTCCTGCCCGCGCTGCTGGAGCCAATGCGTCCAAGACGCGTCGGAGTTCTCGTCTCGCCTCGTCAAGCATACCCCCACTTAGGTAGGTACGTCCGCAACAGAGTGGACGACCTGGATGTTGCAGTGTTTGGGTCTGCCACGCGCCTGCTTCTAGCAAGTGTTTAGCTGCCCGGGGAACCTCAGGTTCAAACCACCTCGTGAAAGTATCAACGAAAAGTATGACGTCAGCTGGACCAGTAACGGTGGCCGGGGGTGGGAGTTCACTGTCGTTCCAGGGTGACCCGTGCCATTGGGGTAACTTTCGCGTGGGAGCAAAGCCGAGCACGCGACGCCCAAGGGGTAGTTTTCCGAGGATATTCACTAACGGCCCGATTCGCGTTGCCCAGGGTGCTACTCGTGGCAACCCTCCTAGCAATCGCGTTCGGATGGGAACTCCTGAGTGTCGATTTTGGTGGTACTGCCACTCCAATTTCAAGGTCGCCATGTCGATGCCGGTTGGGCACTCTCGCTTACATCCCTTACAAGAAATACACAGCGACATTGCCTCTGCCATCTCTGGTGAATCTAGGCCGGTTGCACCGAGTTGTCCGGTAACGGCGAGTCGGAGCGCATTAGCTCGTCCACGGGTCGAGTGTCGTTCATCTTGAGTGACACGATATGAGGGACACATCACCCCCGGATCTGATTTGAGGCACGCACCATTGTTGTTGCATTGTTCCAGTGCAGTGAGGACTCCTCCGTCCTCAGACCAGTCTAAGACCACTGGTAGTTTCTTCTCTAGATTGTCGGCTTGGAATTTGAATAAAGTAGGGTCATCCATCCGAGGGGGATTGATAATCTTACCGGGATTCATGAGACCATGAGGGTCGAAAGTCTCCTTAATTTCTCCAAAGATCCGTTCCATTCGTTCACCTAGCATCGGCTTGATAAACTCCGATCTAAGGAGGCCGTCACCATGTTCTCCGGAGTGTGTCCCTCCGTAGCGCCGCACAACCTCATGAGTCTCCTCCGCAATCGCACGCATGCGGCGAACATCACTAGGATCCCTGAGGTTTAGGGCGGGGCGAACGTGCAGACATCCAACAGACGCGTGTGCGTACCAGGTCCCCTCTACCCCATGCTTAGAGAAAATCTCGTCCACATGCCGAGCGTAGCTAGACAGGTGTTCTAGTGGCACCGCACAGTCCTCGATGAACGAAATGGGCTTCCTGGGACCTGCCATCGACATCACGATATTGAGACCTGCCTTCCGTACACTCCAGGCTGCTGATTGGAGTGATTCGGTTTCTGCACGCACTACACTGTTCGGGTGCCCTAACTCGCTCAAAAGTTCCTCGAGTTCATTCAGTTTATTGCCCAAATCTGTCCCTGGGAGTTCTTCGGAAAACTCGACTAGGAGTAACGCTTTTGGGGTGCCTGTCACGAAATCACTCATGGCACGCCGGAAGTCTGGGTGTCTTGCTCCAAGGTTCAAGACGTTCTGGTCTACTAGTTCTACTGCAGTTGGGCTCAGCTTTACGATATGCTGGACAGTGTCGAGTGCTTCGAGTAGACCATCGAAGTGACAAATACCCAAAACTCTTGAGCGAAGTAGTGGGCTGAGCTTCAGACGCAAACGCACAAAGAATGCGAGGGTCCCTTCGGAGCCCACCAAGAGTTGTGCGAGATTTTCCTGGTTTGGATCTAGACTGGCAAGATTATAACCAGCCACATTCCGCATCGTTTTGGGTGTACGCTGAATAATTTCTGCTGAGTGGTTCGCATAGAGGCCTCTTAAGAACGCGAGCTCAGTCGGCATGTGGTGCTCTTCGGATTCTTCTGACCCTAGCCAGAGTCTGCGACCGTCTGGGAGCACTACTTCGATGGCTGAGACGTTATCTACCATCGTTCCATATCGGAGAGAGCGGGCACCCGCGCTATTGTTCCCCGCCATTCCCCCGAGTGTTGCACGACTCCCAGTGGAAGGATCGACTGGAAACCACTGATGTCGCTGCCGTAAACGGGCGTTCAAATGGTCTAGGACCACCCCGGGTTCGACTTCGATCTCATCTCCATGCATACCACCTATTTGGTTGAGATGGCGGCTAACGTCGACGACAAGCGCACGACCTACCGTTTGGCCGCACTGGGAGGTTCCTGCACCACGCGGAAGCACAGGAACGTTCTCCTCCCGGGCTACTTCCATGACTACTTGGATATCTTCTGCAGTTGCAGGAAAGACAACGCCGAGTGGTTCGACCTGGTAGTGAGAAGCATCAGTAGAGAATATCCCACGTGTGAAGGCATCAAAACGCACTTCTCCTTTCACTACGTGTCGGAGCTTCTTCTCGAGCCCAGGATCTCCTGGTTGGATATCGCTTGCGGCCATGGGTGATAGTGTCGGGCGCTAGGGGACTGTGTAAGTTGAACCTTCTTGTCGGCGTGAGTCTACGGCTCCCCGACCCGGGTTGCACCCAACCACAGACGCTCGTGCCCTACCAAAGCGGACGCCACTTCCTGCAGCTGCCGGGACCGACCAATGTGCCGGATCGTGTACTGCGCGCGATGTCTCGGCCAACAATTGATCATCGTGGTCCAGAGTTCCAAGCGATGACTCACCGACTCCTAGGGGAAATGAAGCTGGTTTTTAGAACCGAACATCCTGTCCTCATCTATCCGTCATCTGCAACAGGTGCATGGGAGGCAGCGATCACCAATGTGCTGTCACCCGGTGACGGTGTGCTGGCGTTCAATCAAGGTTTTTTTGCTGAGAAGTGGGCAGAGGTCGCTGGACGCTTCGGTCTGAACGTGCAGTTCAAACCTTGGGACTCGCGTCGGGGTCTGACAGCCGATGCAGTCATGGAAGCGCTCCATTCGGAAAGGGCGCGTAACGTCAAGGCTATTTTGGTGGTACACAACGAAACATCGACCGGGGTAACTAGTGATGTCGCGGCGATCGGTAATGCTTTGCGAGAATCCAGCTGCCCGGCACTTCTTATGGTGGATACGGTGTCATCCCTTGGAGCGACTGATTTCCGGCATGATGAATGGGAGGTGGATGTGACGGTCACTGGTTCTCAGAAGGGGCTTATGCTTCCTCCCGGTCTGTCGTTCGTCGCACTAAGTCCGAGGGCTCTTGCTGCTAGTGAATCATCTGGGTTACCTAACTCGTACTGGAGTTGGCGCGATCACTTGGAGTTTAACAAGAACGGGTTTTTCCCCTACACACCGGCCACAAACCTCTTCTTTGGACTCGACGAAGCACTGTCGATGCTTCGTGAAGAGGGCTTGCCCGATGTATTGCAGCGCCATACAAGACTTGCGGGTGCAGCTCGTGCGGCGGTTTCTGCTTGGGGCTTAGAGGGCTACCCACTGGAACCTGCTGAGTCCAGCAACGCGCTAACAGCTGTTATGATGCCAGATGGAGTTGACGCGGATGAGGTGCGAAGGATCGTTTTGGAGCAATTTGACATGTCTTTGGGAACGGGTCTTGGTAAGCTTCAAGGTCGGATCTTTAGAGTTGGACATCTTGGTCACTTCAATGCCCTGTCACTCATGGGGACACTTGCTGGGGTGGAGATGGGGTTAGTTTCTGCTGGGGTACCGGTCAACAGGGAGGGGGTTTCCGCCGCGATGGAATTTCTGCTTAATAAGAGCAAGGCCGAATGAACTGGAATCGTGAGATTGTGTTAGCCACACCGACGCTTATCCGAGGGTTTTTCGTGCTGGCAGCATCCGCTTTCGTCCTGGGACTTGGTAGCTGTGCGGAGAGGGCGACTGGGCCACGAGAACTCACCTTTGGTCATGTCGGTGAACCGGGATCTCTATTTGCTCTTTCCGCCGAAGAATTTGCTCGTCGGGCCAACGAGCGACTGGATGGATTCGAGGTCGTGGTATATGGCTCGAGCCAACTGGGTGGCGATGAGTTGTTGCTCCAAAAGATCAAGCTTGGTACGGTCGACTTCGCACTGCCGTCTACGGTTATGTCCTCACAGATAGATGAATTTGGCCTATTTGAAATGCCCTATCTTGTGCGGGACCGTGCGCACATGCGTGAAATTGAAAAAGAGGTCGTTTGGCCTGAACTGGCACCGCTCGCAGAACAAGAGGGCTATCGGATCATTGCTCTGTGGGAAAATGGTTTTCGGCATGTGACGAATAACACTCGACCAATTGCCAGCCCCGATGATCTCTCTGGGATCAAGCTCCGAACACCTCGTGGTATTTGGCGTGTGAAACTTTTTCAAACCTTGGGTGCTAACCCGACTCCAATGGCCCTTTCCGAGGTTTTTATAGGATTGCAGACTGGTGTGATAGACGGCCAAGAGAACCCGCTCGCACAGATTTGGGGGTCCAAACTGTATGAAGTCCAGGAACATCTTTCGCTCACTGGCCACGTATATACACCTGGATACGTTGTGGTCTCAGCTTCTCATTGGACGGCGTTACCAGCTGACGTCCGCCGGATTTTGGAGGAAGAAGCTCTCTCGGTTCAGACGTTTGTTCACGACACAGCAGCTCGACTTGACGACGAGCTCTTGGCTCAGGTTGAAGCTGAGGGAGTTAAGGTGACACGGCCTGATCGAGATGCCTTCTTGATAGCGAGTAGCGACATCTACGATGAGTTTGACGAAGCAGTTGAGGGAGGGGGTCTGCTCGTTGAGCGTGCTGCTGCAGCGGGGTCAAACTGAACTGGCTCTGGTGACATTAACAAAGGCTCGAACTGGGCTACGAAAGATTCTGGAAGGGGTGGTCCTCTCCCTGATGGCTTCGCTTGCTCTAGTTGTCGTTGTAGGGGTTGTCTTTCGGAAGAGTGGAGCATCCTTAGTCTGGTACGATGAAGTTGCGTCCATTCTCCTCGCTTGGTTGACCTACTATGGGGCAGCATTAGCAGCTCTACATAGGGCTCACATCGGAGTACCCACTCTGGTGGACAAACTCTCACGCAACCTGAGAATGTTTGTGGTCCTCGTTGCTGAGGTTCTTGTTCTTGCTTTCCTCTGCACGCTTACCTGGACAGGAATTCAGGTGTTAAGTGTTCTCGGTGGTACGACGCTAATCTCGCTCCCGTGGGTGCCGGCAGCAGTCGCTCAATCGGTTATTCCGATCGGTGCCACGCTCTTCATCGGAGCGCAGCTTCTATCACTCCCCGATGCTATGAAGCACCCTATCTCGGGATCCGCGAAAGCATCCCCGAATGCTGGTTCCTCAACCTGTGAGGCCCCCCAATGAGTCTCCTGGGAATAGGTGTTGTGTTACTCGCACTCGTTCTGATCGGCATTCCGATAGCGGTGTCTCTGGGCCTGGTCGCTGTTCTGGCAATGATCACAGGGCCTGGAGGTGCTGCATCTCTACCTAATGTTGGGTTGGTGATGTTTAGCGGGGCAACATCGTTCCCACTGATCGCGATCCCACTTTTTATCTTGGCTGGCGCGATCATGAATGCATCTGGGATCAGCCGAAGGCTGGTTGCGTTCGCTTCTGCGTTGGTAGGCTTTGTACGTGGCGGACTTTCGATGGTGACGATCAGTGCTTCGTTGTTCTTTGCAGAAATCAGCGGTTCGGCTGTTGCGGACGTTGCAGCCCTTGGCTCGATCCTGATTCCGGCGATGAAAAACAAAGGTTACTCTAGTTCCTTTGCTGCCGCTGTTACATCATCCTCGGCAACGTTGGCCGTCATCATCCCGCCCTCGATACCGATGATCCTATATGGTGTCATGTCAGGAAGCTCGGTTGTAGAGCTTTTTGTTGCTGGGATTATTCCGGGAGTGTTGGGTGGCTTGATGATGATGTTTGTTGCGTATCTGTTAGCTCGTCGGCACAACTTTCCGACAGAAGAAATGTTCAAACTTGCTCGTGTCTGGGAAACCTTTAAAGAAGCAATATGGGCACTAACCCTTCCGTTGATCATATTGGGTGGAATCTTTGGCGGTTGGGTCACCGCCACAGAAGGTGCGGGACTCGCGGTCGTTGCTGCAGTTCTCATTGGTGGAGTGGTATACCGAGAACTCGATTGGAGCCATCTCAAGGCTGCAATATTGGAAGGCGGTACCCAGACGGCTGTGGTAATGCTGTTGGTAGCTGCTTCGGCCCTACTGGGAGACTATCTGACTGAGGTCCGTGTACCCCAGCGGGTTGCTGAAGGCATAATGATCCTTACCCAGGATCGGTGGGCGATTTTGCTACTACTCAATGCTTTCTTTCTGGTGATTGGACTTTTTCTGCACTCGGCTGCTGCCATCATACTTGTTGTTCCAATCGTGATGCCACTTGTTCTGGCTGCAGGAATTGATCCCGTTCACTTTGGGCTTGTTGTTACCCTCAATCTTGGGATTGGGCAGCAGACCCCTCCAGTAGCGTCAGTCCTCGTGACCGCATGTTCCGTGGCGAAGGCTGATATCTGGGAAGTCAGCAAGGTCAACGTCTACTTCGTTGCGGTGCTTCTCGCAGTCCTATTGCTTGTGACCTACGTTCCTTCAATCCCAATGATCTTGGTCGAAATTTTCTATCGATGAATGCTCAGGTTCGAACGTCTCTCAAAGGCCGGGTCGCAGAAGTAGTTCTGGATTGCCCTGAGAAACACAATGTTCTAGACCTAGGGGGATGGGCAGCCCTAGCGGATGCATTCGACGAGCTCTCCAGGAATTCAGATATCGGCTGTGTGATCATACGTGGAGCTGGTGACCAAGCATTTTCGACAGGTTCGGACATATCTTCATTTATGGACCAACGCGATACACCTGAGGATGCAAGGCGTTACTCAGAGGCGATATCTCGCGGTATGAACGCAGTCCGTGAGTGTCGTCACCCAACACTTGGTTTGATTGAAGGGCTATGTGTTGGAGGTGGTATGGAGGTCGCGGCATGTTGTGACGTGCGTATTTGTGGTCAGTCTAGCCGCTTCGGTGCTCCGATCAACCGACTTGGTTTGACGATGTCTCATGATGAGCTAGAACCGCTGATCGCCCTTCTTGGCCCTGGCCCGGTGCTCGAGATCCTCTTGACTGGTGATCTCATTGGAGCCAGCCGTGCGAGGGAGATTGGTCTTGTGAACCGCATTGTTGAGGATACAGAGGTAAGATCTATGGGCTGGGATCTCGCTAACCGCATTGCTGACGGGGCACCTCTCGTGAATCGATGGCATAAGAGGTTTATTCTGCGCCTTATGGGACGGAACAGTGAGCCACTTACGAGAGCTGAGCGGGATGAGGCGTTGGAGGCCTTTCAGACGGATGACTACAAAGAAGGGAGATCTGCCTTCCTTGAAAAACGACCTCCAAAGTTCAGCGGTCAGTAGTGAGGGACGGCAACTGATGTCGACTCCGCTCGAGGGTTTACGTGTCATCGAGCTTGCGCATGTTATGGCGGGCCCGATCTGTGGACTATTTCTCGGAGATTTAGGCGCTGACGTCATAAAAGTGGAGCGTTTACCGGGTGGTGACACGACGCGGCACTTCTCGCCCCCCGAGATTGAGGGTGAGTCTGCCGCATTCATGATGCTTAATCGGGGAAAGAGGGGAGTAGCACTTGATCTGCGCACAGAAGAGGGCCGGGCAGTTGTGCGCCAGATGGTGTCCTCCGCAGATGTTGTGATCGAGAATTTCCGCGCAGGCACTATGGAGCGGATGGGGTTGGGCTATGAGGATCTAGCTGTGCTAAACGAACGGCTGATCTATTGTCAGGTCACGGGTTTTGGGCGCACCGGTCCACTTTCATCGCAAGGTGGCTTCGATTTGATTGCGCAGGGCTACTCCGGACTAATGAGTGTTACCGGTGAGGGGCCGGGTCGGGAACCAGTCAAGGTAGGAGCACCTCTCACGGACATCACTGCAGGCATTCTTGCCTCTTTTGGGGTCGTCTGCGCCGTTTTGGAACGAGAGCGTACCGGGCAGGGCCAGCGAGTAGATACCTCGCTATATGAAGCTGGTATCACACAGACATATTGGCAGAGTGCGATAGCACTAGCGACTGGAGTTTCTCCGGACCCTTTGGGGTCAGCTCACCCGATGGCAGCACCGTACCAAGCATTTCAGACTAAGAATGGTTGGATTAATGTGGGAGCTTCGAATGAAGGGACGTGGACCCGCCTTACAGAAGCTCTTGATCTGAAGAAACTCAGCAGTGACGATCGCTTTGTTACCAACACAGATCGGATGGCAAACCTCACGGATCTTGTCGAGATTCTCGGGAGACATTTCCGAGAGCATACCACTAAGCATTGGCTGACTGTGCTTGAAGATGCAGGTGTTCCCGCAGGACCAGTCGCGTCAGTGGGTGAGATGCTTGAGCATCCGCAGACCGAAGCTCGTCGTATGGTCGTTGATGTTGAGCATACGACCGCAGGGTTTGTTCGCTCACTTGGGATTCCGGTCAAGCTCTCAGGATCAGGCGATGGGCATGGCCCCGGTGAACCACGAGTAGGTGCCCCGCTCCTCGGAGAGCACACGCGGAGCGTGCTCCAAGAGTTCGGCTACAACAAGGCTGAGATAGATCAAATGATCGATACGGCAGTGGCACACGAGTCCTAGCGAGACTGATAATCGCCTGGTTTGGTTACCGAATTACTCCATAACGTCTAAGGATCTCAGCCGTTTCAGTGATTGGAAGCGCCTCTACTGTGCGGCCATTGCTTGTGACTGTCTCTGCTTTGAAAAGTGAGTTGTAGATCGCTTCCTCAGTCGCCTCGACTGTAGCCTGAAAAAGAGCGCTGATCCTCCCATTCGGCAAATCCTCCAGTTTGTACAGGTCAGCAGTCACTGGCCGACGAACACTACTAGCAGTCGAAAATGCGATCACATAATCGCCCGAACCGTTGCTGGCATACGATCCAGTGCGTGAGAGCCCCATCACTGCCCTTCGGGCAACCCTCTCTAGGTTTCTGTCCGATAGTGGAGCGTCGGTTGCTATCACAATCATTATTGAGCCCCACTCATGGATGTCTTCCTCTGGATGGGGTGCTTCTTCTCCTGAAATCTGACCCGAGAATGAATATTGCCCCAGCTCAATCCCGACGGGTGCACCGCTAATCTGTAAGATGCCACCGAAGTTGGACTGGACCAGTACACCTAAATTGTATCCGCCAAGGCGTTCAGGTAGTACACGGCTGCTCGTTCCAATGCCTCCTTTCCAGCCGAAAGCGACCGTGCCCGCGCCCGCGCCAACAGCACCTTCGGTTACTGGGCCATTTGTAGCCGACTCGAGCGCTGCAACCACATGATGCGCTTCTATGGGGCGCGAACGTATATCGTTCAGCCCACCGTCATTTGTCTCACCGACAACTGGGTTGATAGAGCGCACATTCTCCATCTCGTCCTGGCCTAGCATCCACTCGACCATCGCATCCGCTGTCTTCCACACGCATAGAGTGCAAGTGAGGAGAATTGGCGTCTCGATCTCTCCGAGTTCTTGCACCTGTGTCATGCCAAGGAGCTTGCCAAAGCCATTACCCACATGGATTGCAGCCGGCACACGACTCGAATACAAATTACCCTTATGAGGTAAAATTGCGGTTACCCCGGTTCGAACACGGGAACCCTCAAGTACAGTGGTTTGACCAACGTGCACACCGGGCACGTCTGTGATTGCATTGTGCTCACCAGTATTGAAAATACCAATAGTAAGCCCAAGGTCGCGGGCCCTTGGTCGTGCGGGCTCCTGGCCTAACAAAGACACTGGTACAACCGCGATGAGCATTGTGACGATGAGGTAACGCATCAAGAAATCTCCGCGGCGATGATGGTCTATTCAGAGACGAATGGTATCGAACAACATTAGGCCCAAGAGTATCGGATGATACAAGAGTGACGTCAGGAAAACTTTCCGGGCAGCTGCGCTGGTCATATTGCGAGCAGCGAAAATCGTGACTACGAGGAAGTATGTTGTTGCCAGGAGTGCACCTGTCAGGTACCAGCCCCCGGTGTATCCCAGGATATTAGGTGAGACTACTGTCGGCAGCAGGGCAGCAGTTGCTGTAACCATGTGCATCCCGATGATTCGACCGCCTCCTCTGGGTATCAGCTTGAAGCCCACGCGTCGATAATCTTCCCGGAGCATCCATGCGAGGGCGAGTACGTGAGGCAGTTGCCATAGATAGGTGATTCCAAAGAGAGCAAATCCCGCGGGCTCCAGCATACCGGTTGCGGCGCTCCAACCTATGAGCGCCGGCAGAGCTCCTGGAACTCCCCCTGCTAAGGTAGCTCCATAAGAACGGGACTTAAGCGGTGTATAGACAGCCAGATATATGAGTGCCGAGAAGGCCGCAATCACTGCTGGTAACCACGACACATTAAACGTGAGGTACATTAGCCCTGAAAAAAGTAGGGCTTGGCTAAAATAAAGAGCTGATCGCGGTGATAATCTTCCAGATGGGATTGGACGCCCTCTGGTCCGTATCATCACTCGGTCGGCGTCTCTCTCCGTGTACTGATTGAGTGCAAGCGCTCCGGCTGTGGTGATTCCGGTTCCTAATATCGTATGGAATGCAAGCCAAAGTTGGAGTGAGCCGCGAGATCCAACGAATGCACCTACACCAGTTGTGATCGCTACGTACAGGACGATTCCAGGCTTTGTAAGTTCGTAGAACGCAGCAAGTTTGGAGGGTTGGGGATTTTGCATCTTTGTGATTGGAGATTCCATAAATGTTCGGGGCCTATACAGTCCCACGGGTAGCGACCGCATTTTAGATGCGATGCTGGGCTAGTGACAGAGTGCTGTAGTGATTCCGGAAACAAAGAGGCCAGTTTCCAGGGTAGTATATATTGGCTCAAGCCAGGGCATTCTATCAGAACTTCAATGAGCTACAAAGCTGAAATCCGCATAAAAGACCGACATCGCCGGGAAAGAAAGATTTGGCGTAATGGGATCGCTATGTCTGTCGCAGTCCATTTTCTCGTCTTTTTCATTTGGAAGATCACGGCTATTCCCGTCTCACCCTATATGACCTCCGGCCCTGAACAGAGCGACCGCACTATCGACAAAAGCTCTTTGAGGGCATTGAGTATTTGGGTCGCACCCAATCTCCCAATCGCGCCTTCACCAATCCCGATTCCCAGCCAAATCGATGTTCAAGAAGTTAAACTTGCTCAGATTATCGACAGAGACCCGGTCTCAGTGTTAGGTGAATGGCCCGGCCCTGATAAGTTGCCGGGTCTCAGTGATGGCCTTGGAATGCCCCACCAAGGTGTCTCCGGTTGGATGCCAGCGACTCCCCGAGACATAATTATCCCGAACAACAAGCGTGATCTAAGCGGCAGAGAAATACAGGTGTGGGTCTTTATTGATGAAAGCGGTGGCGTAATCCCGGATTCTACTTACATAAGTCCGGCTACGGAGGACATTGATTTTAATCGAAGACTTATCCGACAGGCTGCGGAGTGGCTTTTCCGTCCGGCGACTCGGGACGGCAATCCGGTAGTATCCTGGTTCACCTATCGGATATCCATTTAGTTGTAGGAATGAGTGTAGAGGGATGGTTGTTTGTTACGCGAGACCAGTGATTTTTATTATCAGTTTAAGCTAGAAGATATGATTTACTTACTCATTTTCATCGTTTTGGTCATTGGAGTTCTCCTCCACTCCCTGACCTCTTCGGACACGGAATATACGAGTTCTTCACTAGATGATGACGATTTTATGAATCAAGTAATGAGTTCGGATTCAGGAGAATAACGATGGGTGAATTATCGAAGTATTTTGAAAATCCGACCGAACTGAATCCATTTGTGGGGCAAGGGTAGCTCCTATGCGGCTTACTCATTAGTTACCCCCTGCCAAGCCAATGAAGTCGAACTGGGATCATCAGAAGAGCATTTCTCCGGTTCCTCGTATCGTACCACTCATGACTCCACACGGAGCTTTTTTGGTCTTGGCAGTCGTCTCTGCTTTTCTATTTGCAGTCTTAGATGCCTGGGTGTACGTACTACTCATTCCTTTTGTAGAGACACTTTTCTCGAGTTCAGGTGGACCGGGGTTTGCTAGTGCAACGGGTATGGACCGCCTTCTCGAGGCTACAGTTTACCAATGGGTCGACATCGCAGGAGACCCGCTCGTAGCGATCGGTAGGATCATAGCACTCATCATCCTAGTGTTTCTAATAAAAAATATCTTTCACTTTTCTCGGACCTACTTTGTGGCTCGAGTTGAACAGGGGGTGAGTCGGGACCTCAGAAACCAGATTTATGGCCACCTTATAAGCCTCGATTTATCCTTTTTTAATCGCACTCGATTGGGGCAGGTGGTGAGCCGTTTGACCACTGAGGTCGAACAATTGCGGAGACTGGTAACGACTGAATTATTCAAGGTGCTCTCGGCTAGTCTCGAGTTCTCAGTTGCAGTCATAGCGATGGTCCTAATTTCGTGGCAATTAACTGCGGCTGCTTTTGTGGTAGTACCTCTGGCTATGATTTTCTGGGGGCCACTCGTAGGCGTGCTTCGGAGGCTTGATCACAGTGTTCTAGATCTTGGGGGTGACATTACTGCTCACATTCAAGAAACATTCTCCGGGATTCGCCTCGTGAAATCTTCCTCTTCTGAGAAGCGTGAAAGAGAGAGGTTTAGTGGTCTTACCGGTGAGTATTTTCGCCGTTTTATGCGTGCTGAGTTTGTCCGTGCTCTTGCTCCACCGCTCACTGAATTACTGGCAGCAGCTGGTACCGTCGTCATTCTTTGGCTTGGAGCTAGACTTGTTGTAGCCGGAGAGGTGACTGGTCCTGAATTCGTCGGTTTTCTTGGTCTCTCAGTGAAGCTGTATTCACCTGTAAAAACTGTGGCAAAGTTCCCGGCTATTGCTCAACCGGGACTCGTAGCTGCCGAGCGCATCTTCGACTTTCTTGATATCCCCCATGAGGTCTCTGATGCATCCGGTGCGTGCTCAATTAGGGGGTTTAAGTCTGCTATCAACTTCGAAGACGTGTCTTTCTCATATCGCAGAGATAGACCTGTCCTGCGGGGCATATCCTTTCAGGCAAGTCGTGGTGATGTTATCGCCTTAGTAGGCCCGAGCGGTGCTGGGAAGAGTACTCTCGTAGACCTCCTCGGACGCTTCTTCGATGTGGATGCGGGATGCATCATGCTTGATGGTTTGGACATCCGGCAGTTGCGAATCGAAGACTTGAGATCCCTATTCGCGATTGTTTCTCAGGATACCGTGCTCTTCCATGATACAGTGAGTTCGAATATTGCCTATGGTCGTCCGGGAGCTAGTCATCCTGACATCGTTGCCGCCGCTACCGCTGCTTATGCGCATGAGTTTATCACGCAGATGCCAAGGGGATATGACACGATAGTTGGTGAGAGAGGAGTGGAGCTCTCCGGTGGAGAAAGACAGCGCGTAGCGATCGCCCGAGCACTCTTGATGAACCGTCCTATCCTAGTGCTTGATGAGGCAATGAGTTCTGTGGACCTTGCGGCAGAGGGTGCCATCCAAGAAGCGACAAGTCACTTAATGGTAGGGCGCACTGTCTTTGTCATCGCGCATCGGATCTCTACGATTCTAAATGCGAACAAAATCCTAGTGATGGATAAAGGAGAAATTATAGAACAAGGCGACCATGGAACTCTGATAGCTAAGGCTGGCCTCTATCGGCGGCTTTATGACCTTCAGTTCAATGAGGCGGACTTAGTGGGGAGCCGTTGGCCTGCGGATGAGATCTGACCTCCCAAGTGGGCCATTATTGAGATTTCCCTCCAGCCTATGAAACTTCAGAAGGTCAGACACTATATAGAGCACTTAGTATTTAGGGTCTTCTCAGGCGTTGCCATAGTTCTTCCGGAAGCGCTAGCACTGAGCGTTGGGTCTCTTTTAGGATGGATTGCAGGAAGTGTTCTGAGAGTGCGCCGGACTGAAGTCGATGAACATCTCTTTCTGGCATTTCCGGAAAGGACAGACGCATGGCGTCATGATGTTGCTAGGGCCAGCTATGCGCATTTAGGAAGGGAAGCCGTCGCCACGCTTAGGCTCAGCCGGGCAACATATAAAGACTTAAGTGAGAGAATTCGCATCCCAGATTTGGCATTATTTCGGACTGCAGTCGAAGAGGGTAAGGGTGTGATACTCGTCACAGGACACCTCGGAAACTGGGAAGTTGGAGGTAGGGCGTTCACTTCACGTGGGATATCACTTGATGCTATAGCGAAGGGTATGGCCAATAAGGCAATTGGTGACGCAATTGCTGGAGTGCGGGGAAGATTAGGCATAGGTCTGATCTATATGGATGAGGCGGCGAGAGAGGTGCCACGCAGTTTGCTAAGAGGACGCGTAGTGGCGATGCTCGCAGACCAACATGCCCACAAAGGGGGCATATTAGTTTCATTCTTTGGTAGGGAGGCATCGACTACCCGAGCTCCTGCACTTTTCGCAATCCGTACAGGGGCACCGATATTTCTTGGAATAGCACTCCGAGATCCTGGATGGAGACAGCGTTACACGGTATCTCTTGAGAGAATCGACTTTCAATCCAGTGGTGAAGTTGTTGCTGATATTAGGGGGCTTACAGCTGCCCACTCCGCGGCACTAGAGCGGGCAGTGAGATTGGCTCCTGAGCAGTATTTCTGGCAGCACAGGAGGTGGAAGAGTGCACCAGGGCGTGACGAATAGATATGCTAACGTGATAAATTTACTAGGAACTAGGACTTTAGGCGCCTGTATAAGGCGATGGTCGGTCGAGGGCAGCTCCTGTCCTGACCTTGGTTTATATGCCCTTCAATCGAAAGAAATGTGATCTACGTCTGTATTCCGGCACACAACGAAGGCAGCACTATCGGCGTTCTACTCTGGAAGATACGGAATACCCTTGGGGAGTTTAGTAGGGACTACAGAATTTTAGTTCACGATGATGCGTCGACCGATGACACTCAGGCGGTCTTAGAGCGTTACCAGCGAGTGTTACCACTTACTCTACTAGGTTCACAGGATCGGGTTGGTTATGGCCGGTCTGTGGAAAAACTACTTAGACATGTAGTAGGGAACGCATCGTATCCTAAACGCGACTGCGCAGTGATCCTTCAGGGGGATTTCACTGAGAACCCAGATGATGTCATCAGCCTGGTGAAAATACTGGAGGGTGGTGCTGACATCGTGGCAGGTGTTACTGACATGAACGGACATCGGATGCCTTTGGGGGTAAAGATTGTGAGGAGCCTATCACGGTGGCCTCTGTCGACGGTATTTCGAGGAGCCCCAGTTTCTGACCCACTCAACGGGCTGAGAGCATACCGGGTAATCGTACTTAAGAAAGCGTTACGTGATGGTCCCGGGGATGAGCCCCTAGTAAGCACCGAAGGGTGGGCGGCAAACGTAGAATTACTCAGCAGACTAGTCCCGCATGCGAGGAGGATTGCTGAAGTGCCTGCAGAAGTGAGGTATGATCTGAGGCAGCGTGAATCTCGCTTTAGACCACTACGCACTTTGATGGCTCTCATGAAGCTACGGGGACGTGATCTTTGGCCAACCTCAACCCCGTAGGGTGCATGAACTTACTGCCCCTTAAGGGTTTTTCCTGGGTCCTATTGGCCCTCACTTTTCCTGTCAACGTACTTGCTCAAGTGACTCGTGAGGTTGCTGATCTTCCGGTTGATCAGGAAGCGTTCGCCGACAGTTTATCCGCGCTCTACCCTGTGGATGAGTGGGCCGCTGAGACTCCGTGGGGCCCCGGTGAACACCTCGTTTACCAAGTAAAGGTCGGCATCTTCAATGCGGGCGAAGGTCATATGACGGTAGAGGCCCTGGACAGTATCCGGGGGCATCAGACTTATCGCGCTGTTATGGGCATCAAGGGTGGGCTTCCGGGCCTGCGTGTTGATGACAGTTATACGACTTGGATAGACCTGCAGACACTTCAGAGTTGGCGTTACATAAGGGAGATTGACGAACCTTTCTATGAATCTTACCGGCATTACGAGTTTTATCCGGATCGGAGGGTCTGGCATCGCACGGACAATGACGAATCCGGACCGTTAGCGTCCTCCTTGCCATTGGATGATATCGCCTTCATTTACTTCATACGGGGCCTTCCCCTTGAAGTAGGGAAAACATACAGTTTTTCCCGTTACTTCAAGGAAGATGGAAATCCGGTCGTGATCCAGGTCCTTCGGCAAGATGAGTATGAAACGGAAGGTATGAGGTACAGCACAATTGTGGTTAAGCCTATCGTCCAGACCGATGGACTTTTTGGGCAGGGAGGGGAAGCAGAACTCCATTTCACAGATGACGACCGCAGAATTTTGGTCTATATGAAGTCAAACATCCCTCTGTTTCCTGGATCGCTCACACTGCATTTAAGGTCAATCCAGGAAGGGGTGCCCCTCAACCCTGAGTCACGTGACACAGCAAGAGAAGGGAGATTGAATAGAGCTGTCCTAGAGCCGGATACGATTGTCAGACGTTGAGGATAGGTAGGGTCACTGAGGATCATGGCCTGGGATACAGGAATTTTTCGTCGGGTAATCGCCTGGGCCCTAACCTTGCCGTTCCTGTGGTATTGTCACCCAACAGCTACGCTCTTGCTTTTGGGAACACCTTTTTCTGTGCTGGGACTCCTGGTTCGTGGTTGGGCGGCTGGATCAATCAATAAGGATCAGGAACTCGCCACTTCGGGGCCTTATGCATATCTCAGAAATCCTCTGTACTTAGGGACCCTGCTTATAGGTATTGGTGTGACGGTGGCCGGGGGCGCAGGTCAATGGACACTTCTCTTTCTAGCTTACTTCATCGCTGTCTATGGTATGACGATGTTACTGGAGCATAGCTGGCTCACTGAGCTCTTTGGACAAGCGTATCGTGAATATGCACGTAGTGTCCCTTCGCTTATTCCAAGGGTTGTACCGTATAGGCCCTCTAAAGATAGTATGGGGCGCAACTTCCATTTCAGGCGGTACTATCGAAACAAGGAATGGGAAGCCGCGCTAGGAGCGCTGGCTATGTTCAGCTTTCTAGCTATGAAAGCTATTTTCGGGTGGCTTGGTCCCTAGGATTACCCCACGCCGCAGAATCTGGCTTTTTCGGTCACTCTTCAGCGCGTTCATCACAGGTAATACGTGCACTGCGTCCCCGCGAGTTGACAGCATTACGATACAGATCTCGATGGGAGGAGGCGCCTCCGGTCCTATATCTTGCTCTTCATTCACGACGGCCGGGTTTCGTAGCCATCACGGAGTGCCATCCACAAGACTTCATCGAGAGGCTGTCCAGACCTCTGTGCCAGCTTTTTAAGGGAACGTTCTAGGCGACGGCGCATAAGTTTGGCGGGAGCACGTGCAGTTGGCGAAAGAGGTCGGCATCGGTCTAGGTCGATAACATGAGCTGAGGAGCCGCCCCCGAGCTGATTCACTAGGATATTGCTTGCGTTCAGATCAGCATGCGCTACCCGCTCCTTTTCTAGAAGGCTCACAAGCTTGCCTGCTGCGTGTAGCGCAGTGGTGCAAACTGTCATATTCCGCTCGTTCACCCCGAAGACAACTGAGGCCAGGTCTGTTACATCAGACAAGTATTCGGTTACGAGATCTGCACGGTAGAATACGCCAGATCTGTATGCAGCCCCTCCAATAACACGTGGTGTAGGGATGCCTCTTGAGCGCGCTTCCACACTTGCCTGTAGCTCTTTCAAGGGTCGAGGTGTCCGAGTTACCAGATACCGATCCTCAAGATGCCGGGCGAGGATACCCCCCCTCTGATAGTGACGCACGATCCAGTGTGTAGCGTTCTCCGTGCTGCCTGCATTAGGAAATATGAACACGCGACCACGACCGGCCAGCATCTCCTTTATGGAATGTTGGTTTGCCCAGTTATAAAGGGTACTACCGGCACTAAGGACAGAATGTGTCCACTCAAGTGCAGCTGGAACTGTGAAGGCAGTACTGTTCTTGTGGCAGATACCCAGATAGCCCTTGGGGAGCCTCACTTTTCAGGCTGTGCAACGTGTTCCTCGGGCATGTCACGCAGGTATATCCCCGGTCCTTGAAATAACTCTCCTTTGACCTTGACTTGGAAAACGTATTGTCCGGGTTTTGGAAAGATGACGCCATCCATGGGCATGACTAATTGGCTACGTGGTGGTGGATGGTCTTCTGGGACTGCTCGAACTTCGCTTTCTCCCTCAACTGTCAGGGAAATATTGCCCTCTGCATCTTCCAGATCAGCCTTGAACTGGAATCGACCATGATCTTTGCGACCCCATTCAATCACGAGAACCAGAACAAGATGATCCTGCTTCGCTGGGAAGCCTGGCGCAGACAGATCGTGGTACACCCCGTGCAAGTCGAGTTTGCCATCAGGGCTTGTGCGAGCGTCATCGCACACTGCAGAAAAACGGAGTGCACAGCTCATAGAAATTAGTTCTCGTGTTCCGATTCTTCTGGAATGGCGCCCCAACCACCACCACCGGGTGATCTAATGCTGATGATATCACCTGCCTGGATGGTAAAGCTGGTTTTTCCAGGGAGGTGTTTCTCTACTCCGTCACAGATCAAGACATTTTCTCCCGGTGCTCCCGCTTTCCCGCCCTGGGCTCCTGATGGACCGCTGGTGCGACGCTCGCTAAGTAGCACTACCCTGGCTGGGACGAGTAGCATTAGGTCTCGACGAAGTCCATCTCCGCCCTGGTACATTCCTGAGCCTCCTGAGTTTCTGCGTATCCCATAGTGTGTAACCCTATAAGGGTAGGCGTGCTCAAGTGCCTCAACGGGAGTGTTGAGGGAATTGGACATATGGCAATGCACTCCGGAGAGACCAGGACCGGTGGGTCCGGCTCCCATTCCTCCTCCCACAGTCTCGTAATAGGCGAAAACTTCACCATTGCGCGGATCTATGCCACCGACCGAAGTATTATTCATAGTTCCCTGAGACATGGCAGGGATGTGATCAGGCAGCGCTAAGCCGAAAGCTTGTAGGAGTACATCTGTGATGCGCTGACTGGTTTCCACATTGCCTGCTGCGACGGAAGCCGGAAGTTCAGCATTTACAACTGATGATTCCGGAAGGATCAACTCCACCGCTGACATTGAGCCCCCTCCGGCAGGTAATGGCTCTCCCAACAGAGCTTCAACAATGCAGCGTACCACATAGCGAGTCGCAGATGAAGTGATTGCGGCGACCGCGTTTACACCTCCGGGAACCTGTGGTGAGGTCCCCTCAAAATCTACGGTCAGTCGCGAGCCTTCAATATTGAGCGAGACCCGGATAGGTATTGGTCCTGACCCGAAGCCATCATCCTCAATCCAGTCTTCCGCGTGATAGCACCCATTAGGCATGATATTCAAACCCACCTCGACCAGGCGGTCTGCGTACTCAATGAGTTGTCCCATTGCTATTAAGGTCTCCCCTGTCCCCCTTCGCTGAGCGATCTCACAGAGTCTTTTAGATCCAGTGTGGAGCGCCGCAATCTGAGCATCGAGGTCGCCAGCCCTTTCCACTGGAGTTCGCACATTTGCTAACAAAGTTTTCCAGAGGCTCGTGTTTAATTGTCCGGCTTCATAAAGATGAACTGGTGGAATCCTAATCCCTTCTTCAAAGATCTCTCGAGCTAATGGCATCGAGCCGGGTGTGGATCCACCAACATCACTGTGGTGAGCCCTTGAGGCTACGTAACCAAGCAATTTTCCTCTCTCTTCATGCACTGCCGATATCAACGTGATATCCGGCAGGTGCGTGCCACCACTAAATGGATCATTTAGACAGACCACGTCTCCCGGTGCCAGCTCCCCAATTTCAGCTAGGGCTGCTTCCACACTCATCGGCATGGCTCCGAGGTGAACTGGCATATGGTCACCAAGTGAGATTGCTGCTCCCGAGGAATCAAAGAGAGCACATGAGTAGTCTCGGCGCTCCTTAATATTGGGTGAAAATGATGCGCGCTTGAGCGTCGCCCCCATTTCCTCACAGAGAGCCGTGAACAAATGTCGGAATATTTCCAGGGATACAGCCTTTGGGGATTTAGACTCACTCACAGTGATTGCTCCGTAAGCATTCCGTGCCCCACTACAAGCGTACCTGAGGCTCGGTTAAGTTACCTGGCTGAAGCATGAACTTAGTTCGACAGAAACTTCTGTCGGCTTGTCTGATCCAAGTGTCAAAAACCATAAGCGGAGGCAGATTTGGGCAAAGAAAAGCTCCTAGAAAGAGCAAGGGATGAACTTTTCAGTCACATTAACCGTTGTGGTGTACTTAAAGCGGTAGAGGGTGAACAGCGGCAATGGATGGACGAGACAATTGATTATATACGGGAGCGCTATCCGGACTTGAGTGAAGTGGATCTTTCGGGTCTCCACGAGATTGGTACTCGCTTTTGTCAACCTGCTATTTCGCGTAAGGGCGAGAGTACCTTCAATACATTGGATGACGCAAGCGTGGCTTGACTCGTCATCTTTTTTGATTTGTAGGATAAACTGAGAGCGGGATGCCAGTAGGCTGTCCCGCTCTTTTCTTGCTGGGAAGTTGCGTTAGCGAATTTCTTTTTGAATCGAATGAAATCTAGGTAGCGATCAGGGAGCTACAGGCCTATACTTTCGGCCGCTTATTCAAGGGTTCCACCAGGAGGATCCATGAGCACCAGACGCGATTTCATTCGGACTTCTGCCGGTGCAGGAGTCGGGGCTGCTCTCGGAGCGCTCCCAAAGCAGCTAGAGGCAGGGGTTCCAAACATAATCAGTAGGCGTGTTACGCCGGTTTGTGTGGCGTCTGGGAATGGGCTTGGCGCTGTATCGCGTGCTATAGAAGAGTTGGCGAACGGGGCCAGCACGATTGAAGCAGTGGTGAGAGGTGTCAACTTGGTGGAAGAGGACCCGAATGACTCGTCAGTTGGTTATGGAGGGCTGCCAAATGAGCACGGTGTGGTGCAGCTTGACTCCTCTCTCATGCATGGTCCAACGCGTGGAGCGGGCGCTGTCGCTGCGCTAGAAGGTTTTAAGAGGCCGTCATTAGTCGCACTCGATGTTATGCGCTATACGGATCACCACTTACTGGTCGGGGAAGGAGCACAGCGATTCGCGTTATCTATGGGCCATCAACTTGAGGACCTATTGACCGAATCCTCCCGAGAGCGCTGGATCGAATGGCGAGCCCAACTGAGCGACAGAGACGACTACCTTTCGCCTGAAGATTCAGGAGAACGTATCGGACGTTTTCAGGAACCCGAAGAATTTGGAGACGGTCTACTCGACTCGCATGATGGTTACCGGCCGCAGGGCACAATCAATTGCGACATTGTGGACTCAGACGGTGATCTATCATCTGTCACAACCACATCTGGACTCTCATATAAGATACCTGGACGAGTGGGAGATTCTCCAATCATCGGCGCTGGGCAATACTGTGACAACGATGTCGGCGCAGCCGGCTCCACGGGTCGTGGTGAAGCGGTAATCAAGACATGCGGCAGTTATACTGTTGTAGAGATGATGAGGAACGGGATGCATCCTACAGACGCCTGCATCGAGGCGCTTCGCAGGATTGTTCATGTGACAGTTGAAGACCGTTTGCGTGACGAAAATGGCAGGCCAAATTTCAACGTAAATTATTATGCGGTAAATAAGAACGGTGATTGGGGCGGAGCTGCTATTTGGTCAGGAGCTCAGTTCGCGGTCAGTGTTAACGGGGACTCACGCCATGAGGATTCTGCATACTTATTCGAGCGTGGGTGAGTTTCTTACGAGCCTAGTCGACATAGACTATTGATCCGAAAGGGGAGTACGCGTTGGTTGAAGCGAAACGGATAGAAAAGGCAAGGCAACTCCTAAAAGAGTATTATGCCGGGCAAAGAATGGAGTCGCCTAATGGAGGATTTCTTATCCTGCTAGGTATCCGACCACAGGAGGGTGGAAAAGCGGTCGGAGTATTCGAGTGCAGTGCGTCATCCCTTCGGTATGAGATAGTGATTCCCAAAGCAACTAGAACCGAACGGAAGAAGGTTAGGGATATCCTCCAGCAAGGTGGGGACCCCGATTGCCCGAGGCATGGTCCTGATTTTCGACTCGCCAGGGCCGGAAAAAACCTCGTCTGTAGTCGCTGTGGGGTAGCATACGCGCGGGTTTAGCGTGCTAATCGAGTCTGTGTTCGTGGGTTGCAAGGAGGCCTTTACATGCCCGAACGGTTTCTTAGTTCGGAGGAATATGACGAACAGGCACACAAACTCTACAGTGATGGTAATTATGATGGAGCACTCCAGGTACTCAAGGAGGGCCTTTCCCTATACCCGAACGCAGTAGACCTGAATGTAGGACTCGGGTACGCAAGGCTTGCTAGGGAGGAATATGCGTGGGCTCGGAGAGCTTTCGAGCGCGCATCAGCCTTAGATGATTCTAATGAGGATGCCCTAGTAGGTTTGGGGGATACGCTTCTTCGTTTTGGAGAACGTCAGGAAGCGCTCGCCCTGTTCGAGCAAGTAGCGAGAGCTGGTTATGATCATGACACCGAACTCATGCTTACAATGGGTAAGGCACTCTATAGGGAAGCTCTCTACACGGAGTGCAGGGACATCTTCGCCCAGGCATCAGCAGCTCGCCCTGATAGTGCGGATGCCGCTGCGTCATTGGGTTATGCACTGCACCAGCTAGGTGACCAGGTAGCTGCAGGTCGTCAGATACGGCGAGCACTCAGGCTTGATCCGGATTTACATGAAGCAAGAATTTATCTTGCTCACCTTCTTTACGATCGGGGTGACTGGGAGGGTGCGCTGAGAGAGTATGAGGGCGTTCCTCCTTGCGACCATTGGGATGCCTTAGCCGTTTGGCGCTTAATCGAACTAAAGCGGGCCCTTTGGCACATTAATGAGGGTGATTCTCGTCTAAGTCCATGGCGGGAGCGGTTAAGCCAGATCGAAAATATCCCGGACTCTATAGACCATTTATTCGTTGAAATTCAGTCTGTAGTGCACGGTGCGGAAAAGCTTGGGTCCTACCTTGACCCAAGCCAGCTTGAACTCTTCACCTCTCTTCAGTCATCGGCCGAACGAGTTATCCATATTGTCAGATTAAGTGATGGCAATCGACTACGGGGTAGCTGGGTGGAGATTGTCCAACAAATGAGAGAGCGAGCAGGATTCCTTCATGAACCCCTTGTCGAATTCATGCGTAGGCTGGCCGAAAGGTGGCTCGAACAAAAAGGAATCAAAATTCCTTTTTCTGATCCCGAAGCTTTCTTACGATCAGCCGCAAAAGCGGGGTTTGTGCAGATTGAGTTGGGTGAATGATGTACCTGTCACCGGATGCGTCGGTTGGCCGTGCTTTACTCACTGTATTATTGGCCGTCTGCCTTACATCATGCTCTGGAGATCCGGGATTGTATCCGGATGATGTTCTTCGCCTGGAGTTAGGACTTGGGGATCGCGACCAGGTACATCGGGTCGTAATTAGAGGTGGAGATAGAGAGAGAGCTGACCCCTTGGAGACGGTTATAACGCCAGGAAGCTATGTCGAATTTGTAACTGCAGATTGGTTAGTACACGAGATCGTTTTCGAATTGGACAGCCTGAGTATTGCTGCACGAACTTTCTTGGAGCGTACTGACCAGGTGGCTTCACCTCCATTAATTAGCCAAGACAGCAGATACGTTGTTCATTTCGCTGATGGACCTCCAGGACGTTATCCGTTTGTGTTAGAGGGTAACGGAGCACCCGGCCGTGGGGTGGTGGTGGTGGAAGCCGGACCTTAATCTCTCGATCACTCGCAGGGATCTACCTCCGTACTCCCTAACTTCATACTTCTCTCTCAGTTGTCAGATGCCCAGAATCGCTGTCATTCCCGGAGATGGTATTGGTGTTGAAGTAATGAAAGAAGCACGTAGGGTGCTTGCTGCCCTGGATGATACAGAGACGCTTGACTTAGAACTTGTGGATTGGGATTTGGGCGCAGAGCGCTATCTGAGGGATGGAGTAGCCATTACTGAAGAGGAATTCAGGGCACTAGCTGATGATCATGACGCTGTGTTCCTAGGTGCATTAGGCGATCCACGTGTGCCAGGCATGGAGCACATCAAGGCCATTCTCCTTGGGTTACGCTTTAAGCTTGATTTATACGTGAATTTCCGTCCCTGTGTGTTGCCACTTGCGAGGCTTTCTCCTCTAACGGGGATTCAGAAACCATTTCGCATAGACATATTTCGTGAGAATACTGAAGGGCTCTACACTGGCCTGGGCGGGAGCTTCAAGACGGGGACTCCTGACGAGATTGCCATAGAAAAGGATCTCCATACCCGGAAAGGTGTGGAGCGCATCATTCGAGCAGCGTTCGAGTATGCGAAATTGCGGGGGCGGGGGCGGGTGACATTAGTCGATAAGGCAAATGTGCAGCGCTTTGTTGGTGGCCTCTGGCGTAAAGTTTTCGAAGAAGTAGGAGAGGCTTACCCAAGAATCTCTCAGGATTCAATGTACGTTGATGCGATGGCCATGGATCTGGTCCGCCGTCCTGACCATTACGAAGTGCTCGTTACGTCTAACCTGTTTGGGGATATTATCAGCGATCTAGCTGCTGTGGTCACAGGAGGGTTAGGCCTTGCTCCGTCAGCCAATATCCATCCGGGTCAGTACGCACTTTTTGAGCCGGTTCACGGCTCAGCGCCCGACATTGCAGGCCAGGGTCTAGCCAACCCGATTGGAGCGATCCGCTGTGTATCTTTGATGCTGGAGTATTTCGGTTATGAGCACCTCGGGGATCGCATAGAGGAGGGTGTGCTTGCTTCGATTGAGAACGGAATCACCACTCCGGATTTAGTAGGCGGTAAATCAAGCACGGAAGAGGTCGGCAGATGGGTCGCTTCATACGTTGAGAGTGAATCTGCCTAGACCTTTAGGTAAGGAGATGCTCGTCTTTTTGACTCGATTCCTAGATGAGGTGATTATCAAACAGCGCTGACGGCCTTGAATAGTTAGAAGGCCTTCGGGTTGCTTGCTGGGGACATTTAGTAACTGAATCTGATGGATCGGTGAGAGCCCGGAGGGGTAACTCGTAGTCCGAAGATCACGAGCACGGCAAAACCATTTTCCGAAGAGGCTCCATGGCAATACAGGGTTACGAGCGCGAGGTTGTCGTACTTGCTGGGAAGCGCACAGGCTTTGGCACATTCGGCGGATCTCTGAAAGATTTGTCCGCCACTGATCTAGGGGTTTTCAGTAGTACTGCTGCCATTGAAGCAGCTGGTATTACTCCTGATCAAGTTGATCACACATTTTTTGGAAATGCCCTCCAAACCTCTGCTGATGCCATTTACTTGGCACGGCATATTGCCCTTCGGTCTGGCATCCCTAACGAAAAGCCTGCCCTTACGATCAATCGCCTGTGTGGATCAGGATTCGAAGCGGTGGTGCAGGGGGCCAAGGAGATCATCTTAGGTGAGGCCGACGTAGCTCTGACAGGCGGAACTGAGTCGATGAGCCAGGCGCCGCATGTTGTACGAGGTGCTCGTTGGGGCGGCCTGAGGCTTGGGCCCGCAAGCGGGCAATTCGAAGACCTACTCTGGGGCGCGCTGACTGATACAAACTGCGGCCTCTCGATGGCACAGACTGCTGAGGAACTAGCAGGAAGATACGGTGTGACGCGGTCGGAGGTAGATGAGGTTGCGTTTCATTCACAGCAGAGGGCTAAGACAGCATGGGATGATGGCCGCTTTGACACCGAGGTTACGGGTATCGGACTCAGGACGAGAAAAGGCGAGACGACCTACAGAGCTGATGAACACATACGTCCTGATACCACTGTTGAGGGTCTCTCTGCTCTAAGGCCGTATTTTAAGGATGACGGGTTAGTAACGGCAGGTAATGCGAGCGGCATGGGTGACGGCTCTGCAACTGCAATCCTTGCGAGTGCTGAATGGGCGGAAGCGAACGGTATTGAACCTTTGGGTCGAATCGTCTCGTGGGGCTTTGTTGGTGTGGAGCCACAGGTGATGGGTATCGGCCCAGCACCTGCCTCAAGGCTAGCACTCGACAAAGCTGGATTATCCCTTGAGGATATGGATTTGGTAGAGATCAATGAGGCATTTGCAGCTCAGTATAAGTCAGTCGAAAAGGAATTAGGGCTCGATCCTGAAAAAACAAATGTGAACGGGGGCGCTATTGCGCTCACCCACCCACTTGCAGCCTCAGGTGCCCGGATCACGATTCACCTCTTGCATGAGCTGCGTCGTCGAGGTGGGAAGTATGGGCTTGGTTCCGCGTGTATCGGAGGAGGGCAGGGCGCTGCCATCGTGCTCGAAGCAAGTTGACTCATAAGTTCTAGCTCAATATCGAGGGGTTTTGGAGGGGGTCGTGCAGAGAGCTAGTAATGCTCCTGAGAATGAATCTTTAAAGAGAACGGAGGGAAGTTTTGGACATCAGAAGAGTCGGTGTGGTGGGATGCGGTCTGATGGGAAGCGGAATCGCCGAAGTGGCTGCCAAGAGCGGGTTCGATGTCATGGTTCGGGAAGTTGATGATGAGGTACTGGAAAGGGGCAAGAACCGGATCAGACAATCCATGGACCGGGCAGTAGAAAAAGAGAAAATGACGCTTACAGAGCAGGAGGCCGCTTGGGATCACCTCCACTTCACGGCCGAAGTGTCCGAGCTTGAAAGTACAGATATAGTAATTGAGGCGATTATCGAGAATCTGGATGCCAAGGCAAAACTCTTCGATGAGCTGGACGTCCTTTGTCCTGAGCACACAATTTTCGCATCAAATACAAGTTCTCTAACGGTTACTGATATTGCGGCGGCCACCTCTAGAGCAGACCGTTTCGTCGGCCTCCATTTCTTCAATCCTGTACCGGTCATGAGGCTTGTGGAAGTTGTTAGGACAATCGCTACGAGCCAGGAAACCGTAGACCGTGCGGTGCAGTTTTCAAAAGCCCTTGGCAAAGTACCGATTGCGGCGAAGGATAATTCAGGTTTCGTCGTAAACCTTCTGTTGGTGCCTTATCTACTGGATGCTATACGGCAACTCGAGCATGGAGTGGCGACTGTTGAGGATATTGACGCGGCCATGGCCCTTGGGCTTGGGTATCCGATGGGTCCATTCACACTCTGCGACTTTGTTGGGATAGATACGCTGCACCAGATCAGTGAGATCATGTTCGATGAGTACAGGGATCCGAGATATGCACCGCCCCCGCTACTAAAACGAATTGTGACGATGGGAAGGTTTGGCCGGAAAAGTGGGAAGGGGTTTTATGACTGGTCTGGCGAAAAACCCATAGCGCTACCCGTCTAACCCAGCCAGCTTTGCTGGGCGGGTTAAAAAGAGGAGTTAGCGCTTATTACGACGTTGTCGGCGTCGTTCGCGACGGATTGCTGCTTCCCGTTTGCGTTTCCTTTGTGCGCTAGGCTTCTCATAATACCGTCGTTTCCGTAACTCAGAATAGAGTCCGGATCTTTGCACCTTCCTCTTAAAGCGGCGAAGTGCCCGCTCGAGGCTTTCATTATCCTGTACGACTACTTCCAAGGAGATCACACCCTTTTGCTGTTAAACCAGAAAAGCAGAGCCCAAAAGTCTATAATCGGATCCCTGAGACGGCAACGGGATCATAAGGAATATTCAGTTTAGGGCAGTCGTCCTTCCCTGTGTAATGTGTGTGTATATAGGCGGTATGCCTCCGGATGGGCAAGGAAGTCTCTGGCCCAGTTTTGAAAGTCTGGCAATGGCAACAATCGTTCGATATGGTCCACAACCATCATGGCGAATTGGACGCGGTCTCTTGATAAGAAATCAATACTTTCTCCCGCCAAGATCTCATCGACAGTACCCTCGAAATTGTCTGGGGTAATAAGGCTTATGAAGTGTGAAACCTGGTCTAGCCTGTATGAGCTATACATAGATCGTAGGCGATCTAGCTCTATCTCGTTCGGAGGCACAGTCTCATCTGCAGCCCAATCTCCGGCGATGTCCTGAGAATTTTTCTTCAGTAATCTCCGGAATTGCCCACGAAGCTGCTGTCCAACAAGACCATCGGGACTTCGTGTGTTCAGCACTGAATCGAGCAGCCCCGCCAACAGAGGTTTCCCTAATCCTCTAGCTTTCTCATGGATTTCTGCTTCAGAAGATTCGATGAAGATGTCAGTTGTCCGGATTTCGTCCCCACTGAGCTCGCTATACCCGGGGCGGAAAGAGAAATACCCACGCCACTCTCCTGCCGGAGTAACAAATGTCACGAGAAAACAGGCCCAGGATTCACCCTCCTTCTGGATGAAGGCGACTGATCGTCTACGTTCGCTGGGTGTCATCTTGATCGGTCCATGTCGGCTGCCCGAAGATGTTAGAGACAAGGTATCAGAGCAAGAAATATTTATCTGTCCTGAGTTACGAAAGCTAAACTATTTCTTGCGGACGATATCAAAGGATTGTTATCGTTAGGGCCGATACCACGACCAGGTGTCGGCAAGAGTTTTGCTGTTACTGAGATTACATTCTTGATGCGGTGGGAATCTAACCCGGCCTACAAGGCCGGGTTTCTTTTCCAGATAAAACTACTGAGTAGTTCTATGGATCTGACAACTCACATACAACAGGCACGGCCCGAGGCTATGGGGGATGTCCCGGGAATCTGTCAGCTACCGCTCACAAGAGCTGTCGTGCAATACCGCGAACTGCATGAAATGGATACACCAGGTGGTAGGATTGAAGACATTGGGCTTGCGTTAGTTGTAGAAGGACAGCAGGCCGGCTCAGCTGAGGTTCTCGATCTTGGTAGTGGTCGGATAAAGGTGCTTGATCTTAGCACTGAGTTGGTTGTACTGGACTGGGTGTATGAACCTACCCTTGGGTACGTTACAGAACTAATCACAGAAGCTGCGAAGACAAAACAGGATGAACCTCTTCGCAGTTATGCCTATAAGCTTGGTTTAAGGGTTTTAGAAAGAGTTGGTTTTGGCCCGCTTACAAGGCCGACTCTGCTCCGGATCGGATATCGTGATATTTGTCGTGATTTTGATCTGCATGAAGGAACGTCAATCAGATTTGTTCTCGGACCCGGTCGGATCACCCGCGCATACCTGAATTATGACGCGTGTGCACTATCTTTTAAAACAGCCTTCACGGAGCCAGATGCTCCGTTAGAACATGCGTTGCTGGATGCTTTCGATTCAGCTGAAGTCCGCCGTTTTGAGATAATTTCTGAGGCTGACTCTATCGAATACCAGGTTCGCTTGGCCTTACCAACAACCTTTACGGAGACCCGCGCAAGCCTCGGGGCCATGAGGCGTGGCCTAGCTGCTCTCATGGCGCGCTTTGAGCCTGGCCGCTTTGAGTCTGTGGGCCACCTGATGGATACGTTTGGTCAGCGAGAAACTCTGGCGGGACTTCGCGTACGAGACCCCCAAACTCGGTCAGTGGAGATTGGTTACCGGTTGTCATCAGCACTCACTGTGCATTAACGAGTCAGACATACGACCAGACTCTGTCAGTCAAGCTCGAGCCATGTGTGAGGTCCTGGAGCCCAATATTCAGTTTAGGCGACTCGTGACTGAATAATCGTGCCTTTTCTAGGGATGTTATGTTCAAAGAGGACACACTTGGCAGATGACGGATGAGCGCTCGATGACCGCTCCAAATGTGGAACTGAAAGCATTCTTTTGTTGAACTTTGTAAAAGTCCATTTTTTGTAAAAAATTGGTGCGTCGGTTCACATGATGTGCGTTGGATCCCAGTGAGCAAACTCCGTGAGCCACTTAGACTTCCACGAATGAAATGAATAAGAGGTTAAGCTGCGATCGTGTTTAGGAACACTTGGTTTCTAAAAATTAGGGAATTCCTAAGTGGTTGTATAACAACGACTTACCAATTAGTAGTTTTTGTGTAGTTTAGGTAACAAAGGGGTTGCGCGTCTCTTCAAGTAACCTTAACGTGAGTCGCGTTGCTGAGGATGTCGGCACCCTCCTACCGTAGCCATCGCGTGTCCGGTCCGCGATGCGCGGTGCTGTATAAATCCGTGGTTTTACACTGTCACCTTGGGTGAGGTGCGTCTATGTGGGAAACGTGTTCCGTTCAGTTGCAGGTGCGCTTGCCGCGGGAAATTGCCGAGCAGGCCAAAGAAGCTCAGGAAACCGATCCAGAGTTCCTGAGTCGAGTGGTCCTGTACGGAATGACACGACGTTCAATTTACCAACACTTGCGTGATCAAAACCACGCCGAGGACAGCCAGCCCTTGCGAGAGAGACTGTAAGTAGTTCCGTAAGAGCCCACGGGCCGGTACCTTTCGCGAAGAAAGCCCTTTGTAGGTTAGGAATCTTTCGTAAGCAGCAGTCTGGCAGTTTTTCATGTCCAACGGGAGGGTGGCCTTGGGCACACTCGAGAGAGGCTCAGAAGAGCCACTTGAGGTTCTGCGCGCTAAGTACCTCGATTACTGCTCGGCCCAGGTTGCAGATCTCCTTCTCTATCTGACCCCAGATGAGATCTACCTCTTAGCTCAGAGGGCTTATCGTGAAGAAAGCGAAGAGGGTGAGCTTTCCTATGTGGAGATGGTTCAGAGCGCAACTGATTGGCTATCCCAGAAGGTGGCCCTCCCACCGTTTGAGGTCTGGCTAGAAGATTACCAGGCTCATCCAGAAAGCTATGCTGAGTACTTCATAGGTCTATGGAAATCCGAGGTCGAAACAAAAACGAGCTTAGACGACTGAGTCGTCGCACTCTGAGGGGAACATTAGGCTGATGTCTGGCACAGTTTACTCAGTGAGGATCACTGTCAGAGATTAGGCACTGATTAGTTTCAGGAAGACATCTAGCTCTGTCATACCTCTAGAGATCTACTCCTAGAATGGAAGATCATCTATCGGTTCTGTGCTTCCAGACTCAGAGCTGCTAGTGGCATCTTCGCCTTCTGGCCCACCTCCACCACCGTAGTTGCCACCACCTGTCGATCCCAGCATGACCATTTCATTAACTACGATGTCAGTCCAGTAGCGAGTGGCACCCTGGTCGTCCTGGGTTTGAGAGTACTCGATTCGTCCCTCAACAAAGAGTCGGTCCCCTTTCTTAACATATTGTTCAACTACATCCACGACACGACCGAAGAAAGTCAACCGATGCCACTCAGTTTTCTCTTTCTGCTCTCCACTCCGATCAGACCAAGTGCGATTTGTGGCCATGGAAAGCTTGGCGACACGTGCACCTGAGGCAGTTGCCCTGATTTCAGGATTGTTACCGATATTTCCAATCAACATGATCTTATTTAGCGATCGACTCATGAACACTCCTTGGTCGGATTGACACCCGATCAAGACTAAAGAAATAGACTGAAACGGAGGAGGGCGTTCCCCGATACTCCGCTAATGAGGGCTAAAATAATAAGGACTTTGAGCCTCTTTTTCCATCGCTGGCGAGTTTGCCAGCCGGGTATATGATTGCACCGAAGAAAACGTCCTATTACGAGCGCCTTAAATAGCCGCGTTCGGGGTAGTTTTGGTTAGGCGAAACCGTTAATTTTTTATATGCGCCACGGGATCCCTCCAGTCGCTCGTTCGTGCGTCTGAGCGGGCTTACACTCCACCACTTCCGTAACCTCGGAAGTCAGGACTTGGAGTTTCCGCCTGAGGGCGTCGCGTTAATCGGTGACAATGCCCAGGGGAAGTCAAATTTCCTTGAAGCAATCTACTATTTAGAGACGTTTAGGTCGTTTCGTGGTGCTCGCGATGAACAGCTTATCGGTTTTGATAGCGAACTATTTCGGGTGACTGGGACTATGCAGGCGACGGATGAAGAATGCGGGACCGAGGTTGTAACAGCTGCCTTTGAGCGGAATGGCAAGCGTAAGAAAGTTTCGGTTAATGGTGACGAGCCGGAGCGATTAGGAGACGCGCTGGGTCGGCTTGCTGCCGTTGTGTTCTCTCCCCGTGATACCCAGTTAGTGAGCGGTGGGCCAAAGGAACGCCGTCGCTTTCTCGACGTCATCCTCTCCTTAAGTCAGCCAGGGTACTTGGCCGCGATTCAAGATTACAAGAAGACACTTCACCAAAGGAACGTGTCCTTGAAATCTGGCCAACCACCATCCGTAGTCATGGCTTGGGATAGTGGGCTCGTTAAGTTAGGTGCCAGCGTGATTCAGGCTCGGAGAGAATGGCTCACGCTCCATTGCGAGGCGTTTAGCGATTACTACGCTAGAGTTTCAGGCGGAGTCGCGGCACGCATCACATATGCACCCAGCCTATCACTGACTGGGGTGGCTTCAGAACAAGGGATTGCCGAGGCATTTAGGGACGCCTTGTCTGTCACAGCGGAACGTGAGAGGAGAGTTGGCGCAACGGTTGTGGGCCCCCACAGGGATGACATCCAGCTACGGTTGGATAACGGAGGGTCTCTGCTCGATTTACGACAATACGGGTCAGGTGGACAGCGTCGAACTGCTGCACTTGCCTTGCGGCTTGTAGAAGCAAAAAGCATCCGTGAGTCGAGGTGCAAGCAGCCGCTTGTTTTGTTAGATGATGTTTTTGCCGAGTTCGACAGTGGCCGAAGCGAGCGAGTGCTTGAGTTGATGGAGACTGAGGAAACTGGACAAGTGGTGCTCACTGCCCCGAGAGAAGAACACGTGCGAATCCACAGGAATTCTTTGCCTCGGTGGCATATAAAAGCTGGGGTCGTAACCACATGAACCACAGTCGGGGACCAGTCCAGGTCGGCTCACTAGTTTCAAGTGTGCTTGAACAGCATGGAGTCAAAGACCAGATCAAGCGCATGACCGTACTAAAACTTTGGCCGGAGATAGTTGGCGAACATGTTGCCGCAGTCACGCAGGCTAGGAGTGTGTCGGAGCGGACACTTTTTGTTGAAGTGTGTACGAGTGCCTGGCTGATGGAGCTCAACATGATGAAGGCTGATTTTTTAACCGAAGTAAATCAACACCTAGAAGAAGTGCCCCTAAAGCAGATCATTTTTGTTCTTGGGGAAAGTACATAGAGGCTTACTGACCGCGATCAATACTCACGGAGCGGACATGGCAGACAAGAAGAAGCAGAAGAAGGAAGAATACACCGCTGGTCAGATCCAGGTGCTCAAGGGTCTTGAGGCTGTCAGAAAACGCCCGGGGATGTATATCGGGACAACCTCTTCAAGAGGTCTTCATCACCTCGTTTATGAGGTAGTGGATAATTCT
>DLRL01000031.1:0-1562 GCA_002501085.1 Gemmatimonadales bacterium UBA7889 | reverse complement strand
GAGGTAGTGGATAATTCTATTGATGAAGCCATGGCCGGACACTGCACACACGTTAAAGTGGTAGTTCATGAAGGGAATTCGGTCACGGTAGAGGACAATGGGCGAGGGATCCCGGTGGATATCCACCCTACCGAGAAGGTACCAGGTGTGGAACTCGCGATGACGACGCTCCATGCCGGCGGGAAGTTCGACAAGAACACCTATAAGGTGTCGGGTGGCCTCCACGGAGTAGGGGTGAGCGTGGTGAATGCTTTGTCCGAGTACCTTGAGGTTGAAATTCGGCGTGGTGGCAAGAAATACCATCAACGCTACGAGCAAGGTGTTAAGACGAAAGAGCTTGAAGAGCGGGGGAAGGCAAGGGGTACTGGTACGCTTGTGACTTTCAAGCCTGACTCTGAGATCATGACTGATCTGGAGTTTTCGTTCGAGGTGCTCTCTAACCGCCTGCGAGAGCTAGCATTCTTAAACAAAAGCCTAAAGATCACGCTCACGGATGAGCGCAATGGTGGCGCCTCTGAAGCATACTACTACGAGGGTGGCATAGCGGAGTATGTGGAATTCTTACGCGGTAGCCGGGAAGCATTGCATGACAAGGTTTGTTATTTCGAGTCTTCTAAGCCTGAGGCTGAAATCGAACTCGCACTCCAGTATGACCAGGGCTTCAGTGAAAACACCCATACATTCGTAAACAATATCAATACCCACGAAGGTGGGATGCACCTAACGGGACTGAAGTCTGCACTCACACGTACAATCAATGACTATGCCAGGCGGAATAACATTTTCAAGAAGGACGAGAGCTTATCAGGTGAAGATGTCCGTGAGGGACTAACCTGTGTCCTCAGTGTGAGAGTTATGGAGCCTCAGTTTGAGGGTCAGACCAAGACCAAGCTGGGGAATAGTGAAGTCAGGGGAGCCGTAGAGGCAGCTGTGAACGAGCACCTGTCGATCTTCCTCGATGAAAATCCGAAGGCGGTCAAGTCGATTATTGATAAGTCGCTTCAGGCCGCACGTGCACGCGAAGCAGCACGAAAAGCTCGTGACTTAGCTCGCAAAAAAAGTGCCCTAGAGGGTGGTGTGTTACCAGGCAAGCTTGCTGACTGCTCAATCTCAGATCCGTCCCTCTGTGAACTCTATCTCGTTGAGGGAGATTCTGCCGGAGGGTCAGCCAAACAAGGGCGGGATCGCGGATATCAGGCGATTCTGCCACTCAAGGGAAAAATTCTTAATGTTGAGAGGCTCCAGGGTCGAATCGATAAGGTGCTCTCTAACATTGAGATTCGGGCGATCATTACCGCTATCGGTGGGGGTATTGGAGAAGAGTTTGATCTTGAGAATGTGCGTTACCACAAAGTGGTTATTATGACAGATGCGGATGTAGACGGTGCCCACATCAGGACTTTGCTGCTCACATTCTTTTTCCGCCACATGCAAGAACTGATAGAGGCCGGCTACATATATATTGCCCAGCCGCCTCTCTTTAGAGTGCATAAAGGTAAGAGCGACCACTACGCGTACTCTGACCAAGAGCGTGATGAGTATATAAAACGACTTGGTGGTAA